>DATMIN010000468.1:0-6654 GCA_035554275.1 Burkholderiaceae bacterium | reverse complement strand
GCTGCGCGGCAACGCGATGGCCGACGCGCTGCCGCTGTTCGAAGCGCTGGCGCGCGCGCAGCGCGAGCCGTTCGAGCTGGCGCTCGCGGGCGGCCTCGCGCTGCGGCTGCAGCTCGGCGCATGACCTGAGCGCGCACAAGGGCGGGCGCCCGCACGATCGGGCCGCGACCGGCATACTGCGGCCATGGACGAGCCCACCGCCGTGCACGACGTCGTCATCATGGGCGGCGGCCTCGCCGGCCTGACGCTGGCGCTGCAACTCAAGCAGCGCTTCGCCGAACTCGACGTGCTGGTGCTCGAGCGCCGCGCGCACCCGGTGCCCGAGGCGGCGCACAAGGTCGGCGAATCGTCGGTCGAGATCGGCGCGCACTACTTCGCCAAGGTGCTCGGCCTGCAGCAGCACCTCGACAGCGCGCAGCTGCCCAAGTTCGGCTTCCGCTTCTTCTTCTGCGACGGCCGGCGCGACATCGACCAGGTCACCGAGATCGGCGCGAGCCGCTTCCTCTCGGTGCCGAGCTACCAGATCGACCGCGGCATCTTCGAGAACTTCCTGGGCCTTGAGGCGCAGCGCCGCGGCCTGCGCTTCGTCGACGCGGCGATCGTGCGCCACGTCGCGCTGGCCGAGGAGGGCGGCCAGGAAGGTGAACCGCCGCTGCATCGCGTCAGCTTCGACGCCGGCGGCGCGACGCACCACGTCGCCGCGCGCTGGCTCGTCGACGCCTGCGGCCGGGCCGGGCTGCTGAAGCGCCAGCTCGGCCTGGCGCAGCCGAACGCGCACGATGCGAACGCGGTGTGGTTCCGCGTCAAGGGCAAGATCGACATCGACGCGTGGTCGAAGGATGCGGCGTGGCACGCGCGCTGCGACCCGCCGCACGCGCGCTGGCTCTCGACCAACCACCTCGTGGGCGCCGGCTACTGGGCGTGGCTGATCCCGCTCGCGTCGGGCTCGCACTCGGTGGGCATCGTGGCCGACGCGCGCACCCATCCGCTCGAGTCGATGAACACGTTCGACAAGGCAATGGAGTGGTTGCGCGTGCACCAGCCGCGCCTGTTCGACGAGCTCGACCCGAAGCGCGACGCGCTGCAGGACTTCGCGTTCTTCCGCAATTTCTCATACGGCTGCAAGCAGGTGTTCTCGGCGCAGCGCTGGGCGCTGACCGGCGAGGCGGGCCTGTTCCTCGACCCGTTCTATTCGCCGGGCAGCGACTTCATCGGCATCGCCAACACCTACATCACCGAGCTGATCGCGCTCGACCGCGCCGGTCGCCCGCTCGGCGCGCACGCGCAGCTCTACGACCAGATCTACCACTCGTTCTACGACAGCACGCTCGCGCTGTATCAAGACCAGTACGCCCTGTTCGGCGACCCCGAGGTGCTGCCGGTCAAGGTGATCTGGGACTACACGTATTACTGGGGCGTGCTCGCGCAGTTCTTCTTCCAGGGGCGGCTGGCCGACCTCGCCGCGCTCGGCGCCCTGCGCGACGAGCTCGCGCAATGCCGTGCGTTGAACCAGGCCGCGCAAGACTTCCTGCGCGCGTGGTCGGCCAGAAGCAGCAAGCGCAACTCGGCGGTGATGCTCGACCAGGCCTCGCTGCCGTGGTTCGCCGAGCTGAACCGCAGCCTGAACGACACGCTCGACGACGCGGCGTTTCGCGCCCGCATCCGCGCATCGACCGCGCAACTGCGCACGCTCGCGGCCGAGATGCTGGCGCGCGCCGAGCGCGAGCACCCGGGGCTCGACGGCGCGGCGCTGCGCGCGGTGCTCGGCGCCGAGACGCCGCGCCGCCGCGAGGAAGCGCCGGCGGCGTTGCTGGAACGCTTCGCCTGATCTCGTCGGCGCCGCCGGTTGCGGGCACAATCGCGCCGTTTGGCACCCGGCACGCCGCGGGTTGCCTCAGGAGACCCGGTTGGCGTCAGGCACGATACCGATCAAGACCGCACAGGGACAGGCCGAGCTCGCAGGGCGCGAGCGCCGCGTCGGGCAGCGCCATCGCACGGTGCTGTTCCTGGTCGACGGCAGGCGGCCGACCGACGAGGTGCTGGCGCTGGCCGCGCAGGCCGGCGTGCCCGAGGCCTGCTTCGACGAACTGGTGAGGCTCGGGCTGATCGCGCTGACCGAGGCCGCGAGCGAGGCGCCGGCCAGTGCGCAGTGGCCCGATACGCCGCTGCTCGACCCGGCGCTGACGATGGCCGACGACGTTTCCACGATCGCCGCCGATTCGTCGCTGCTGCCGCCGGCGCGCACGATGTACCCGTCGGTCGCGAACGACTCGGCGCTCGGCCCGGCGACGACGCCGTCGGGCTTCCGCCCATCGGGCCCGGCGGGCGACGACGCGCACGACCCGATCGCCGACCAGGTGCGCGCGATCCTGATCCGCGCGGTGCGCGCCGAGGCGCCGCTCGCCGGCTCGCTGACGCTGCTGAAGCTGCGCCGCGCGCGCAACCGCGCCGACCTGTTCAAGCTGCTCGACGAGGTCGAGGCCCGCATCATGAAGCCGCACCGGTCGCTGGCGGCCGGCCAGATGATGCGGCGCGTGCGCCACCTGCTCGCGCGCCGCGCCGATTCCACGCTGGCTTCCGCATGAGCCCCCGCCCGGCCGCTCCCGGACCCGAAGGGGCCACTTCGTGGCCGGGGGCTCGCGCCGCAGTGCGCAGCACGGAGGCTTCCTCGTGACCTTTCTCGCGATCGACGTCGGCAACACGCGCCTGAAGTGGGCGCAGTACAGCGCGCCGCACCCCGGCGCCGCGCTGCTGAAGCACGGCGCGGTGTTCCTCGAGACGATCGACAGCCTGGCCGACAACGAATGGCGCACGCTCGCCGCGCCCGGCAGCATGCTCGGCTGCGTGGTCGCGGGCGAGGGCGTGAAGCGCCGCGTCGAGGAGCAGCTCGAGCTGTGGGATCTCGAGCCGCGCTGGGTCGTCTCGGGCGCGCAGGCCGGCGGCGTGGTCAACAGCTACGACCACCCGAGCCGGCTCGGCGTCGACCGCTGGGTCGCGCTGATCGCGGCGCGCCACCGCGTGCTCGCGCAGGGCGCGCCGCGGCCGGTGCTGGTGGTGATGGTGGGCACGGCGGTCACGGTCGACGCGCTCGACGCGACCGGGCGCTTCCTCGGCGGGCTGATCCTGCCCGGCTTCGGCCTGATGCTGCGTGCGCTCGAGATGGGCACGGCCGGCCTGAAGGCGCCGACCGGCGAGGCGGTCGAGTTCCCGACCAACACCAGCGACGCGCTGATGAGCGGCGGCGCCGACGCGATCGCCGGCGCCGTCGAGCGCATGCAGCGCAAGCTGCAGCGCCGCACCGGCCAGGCGCCGGCGCTGGTGATGTCGGGCGGCGCGGCCGTCAAGCTCGCGCCGATCGTCGATCTGCCGTTCGAGACCGTCGATACGCTGATCTTCGACGGGCTGCTCGCGCTGCAATCGCACCGCCTGGCGCTGTAAGCCGCCGACAAGGGCGGCGAAGCCGCCACGCGACTCCATCAAAGAATGTAGCGCGAGAGATCCTCGTTCTTCGCCAGCTCGGCGAGCTTCGCATCGACCTCGGCGGCGTCGATCTGCACCGTCTGGCCGCCACGGTTCGGCGCGTCGAAGCTGATCTCGTCGAGCAGCCGCTCCATCACGGTCGACAGGCGCCGCGCGCCGATGTTTTCGGTGCGCTCGTTGACGTCGAACGCGATCTGCGCAAGGCGCCGGATCGCCCCCGGCTGCAGCGTCAGCGTCACGCCTTCGGTGGCGAGCAGCAGCGTGTACTGCTTGACCAGGCTCGCGTGCGTCTGCGTCAGGATCGCCTCGAAATCGTCGACGCTGAGCGAGCCGAGCTCGACGCGGATCGGAAAGCGCCCCTGCAGCTCGGGGATCAGGTCGCTCGGCTTGGCGAGGTGGAACGCGCCCGACGCGATGAACAGCATGTGGTCGGTCTTGACCATGCCGTACTTGGTGTTGACGGTCGTGCCCTCGACCAGCGGCAGCAGGTCGCGCTGCACGCCCTGGCGCGACACGTCGGCGCCGCTGGTTTCCGAGCGCGAGGCGACCTTGTCGATCTCGTCGATGAAGACGATGCCGTTCTGCTCGGCGTTGGCCAGCGCCGCGGTCTTGACCTCGTCGTCGTTGACGAGCTTGGCCGCCTCTTCCTCGATCAGCAGCTTGTGCGCCTCGGCGATACGGAGTTTGCGCACCTTGCGCTTGGCACCGCCGGCGCCGGCGAACAGGCCCTTGAGCTGCTCGGTCATCTCTTCCATGCCCGGCGGGCCCATGATCTCGAGCGCCGGCTTGGTGTCGGCGACCTCGATCTCGATTTCCTTGTCGGCAAGCAGCCCCTCGCGCAGGCGTTTGCGCATCACCTGGCGCGCGGTGTTGTCCTCGATCGGCTTGGCGGCGCCTTGCGGGGCGAGGCCGGACTCGTTGCTCGAACTGGCGGAACCGCGGGCCGACGGCACGAGGATGTCGAGCACGCGGTCTTCGGCCGCGTCTTCGGCGCGCGCGCGGTGGCGCCGCATCGCGCTCTCGCGCTCCTGCTTGACGCTCATGTCGACGAGGTCGCGGATGATCGAGTCGACGTCCTTGCCGACGTAGCCGACCTCGGTGAATTTTGTCGCCTCGACCTTGATGAACGGCGCGTCGGCGAGCTTGGCCAGGCGCCGCGCGATCTCGGTCTTGCCGACGCCGGTCGGCCCGATCATCAGGATGTTCTTCGGCGTGATCTCGGCGCGCATCGGCTCGGCCACCTGCTGGCGCCGCCAGCGGTTGCGCAGCGCGATCGCGACCGCGCGCTTGGCGCCGGCCTGGCCGACGATGTGGCGGTCGAGTTCGGAGACGATCTCCTGCGGCGTCATCGCAGACTTCTGTGCTTCGCCGTTCATTCGAGCGTCTCGATGATGTGGTTCTGGTTCGTGTAGATGCAAAGCTCGCCGGCGATCTCGAGCGACTTCTTGACGATGTCCTTCGGCGCCAGCTCGGTGTTCGCGAGCAGCGCGCGTGCGCTGGCGTGCGCATACGCGCCGCCCGAGCCGATCGAGACGATGCCGTGCTCGGGCTCGAGCACGTCGCCGTTGCCGGTGATGATCAGCGAGGCCTCGCGGTCGGCCACCGCGAGCATCGCCTCGAGGCGGCGCAGCACGCGGTCGGTGCGCCAGTCCTTCGTCAGCTCGATCGCGGCGCGCACCAGGTGCCCCTGGTGCTTCTCGAGCTTGGCCTCGAAGCGCTCGAACAAGGTGAACGCGTCGGCGGTGGCGCCGGCAAAGCCCGCGAGCACCTGGTCGCGGTAGAGCTTGCGCACCTTGCGGGCCGACGACTTGACGACGATCGTGCCGAGCGTCACCTGCCCGTCGCCGCCGAGCGCGACGACGTTGCCGCGGCGCACGCTCAGGATGGTCGTGCCGTGATAGTTTTCCATTGGGGGTAGGTAGTTGCGAGCCGCGCTGTTTCAAGTGCAGCGCTGATTGGAGGATCGGCGGGCTGGATGTAGTTTCTCACCACTATGTTTCCGTCTGCCGCATCTAGTGCGCAACGCCGAGCTTCTGGATCAGCGGCGCCCAAGCATCGCTGTCGCGCTTGGTGCGCAGGTCGACCTCGGACGGCGCGGCCTTCACGCTGTGCAGCACCTGCGTCGTCAGCAGTTGCTTGACGGCGGGTGTGTCGAGCGCCGTGTTGATCTCGGCATTCAGCCGCCGAACGACATCGGCCGGGGTTGTGCTGCGCGCGACCACGGCGTACCAGCCCGGCACGGCGAGATCAACGCCGAGTTCCCTGAACGTCGGCACGGCAGGCAACGCCGGCAGTCGTTGCTCGCCGGTGACGGCCAGCGCCACCACCTTGCCGGCCTGCAGCAGCGGCAGCAGGCCGCCAACCGGCCCCGTAATCACCGGCGTGTCGCCGGACATCACGCTGACCGTTATGCGGCTGGCGCCGACGCCGCTGAAGGGCACGTGCTGCATCTCGATGCCGGTGCGCGCCATCAGCAGTTCGGTCGACAGGTGAGTCGAGTTGCCGATGCCGCTGGACGCATAGCTGATCTTGCCGGGCTCGGCCTTGGCCTTCTCGATCAGCTCGGCCAGGGTCTTGACGCCGAGCTTGGGCGCCACCGCGGTGATGAACTCGGTCTCGGCAAGCATCGCCACGCCGGTGAAGTCGCGCGCCGGCGAGTGCCCCAGATTCTTGTAGAGCAACGGGTTCCACGACATGTTCGAGACACCTGCCAGGAGCAGCGTGTAGCCGTCGGCCGGCTGCGAGATGACGTACGACGCCGCCAGCGCGCCGTTGGCGCCGGGCTTGTTCTCGACGATCACCGGCTGCGTCAGCACCTTCGTCAACGCCTCGGCGACACCTCGTGCCAGCGTGTCATTGGGTGAGCCGGGCGGCTGCGGCACGACCAGCTTGATCGGGCGTGCCGGATAGGTCTGCGCAAAGGCGGGTGCTGCGATGGCGAGCACAGCCATGGCGGCGGCGAGCAGGCAGCAGGAACGACGGTGCGCCATGAGATCTTCCTCAGGTTGAAGCGGCGCACGTCGGTCAGGGGCCGTTCAGTCCGGGGCCGAAGCGATGCAGGCGCATCCTCTTGAGCAGAGCGGCAAAGCGCGGCTCGTCCCGCAGTGATTGCCAGCGCCGATCGATCTTGAGGAAGACGATACGGTGGTCGCGCGCTTCGTACGCGCGTTCGAG
>DATMIN010000467.1:0-7255 GCA_035554275.1 Burkholderiaceae bacterium | reverse complement strand
GCGGTGCGTGACGAAGCGCAGGATCGAGCCGGTGTCGTACGGCGTCTGGTCGACCACGCCCTTTTTTGCGAACGGCGAGACGATGATCGCCGGCACGCGCGTGCCCGGGCCGAGCCAATCGCCGCTCGGCACCGGCGCGTGATCGTAGAAGCCGCCGTTCTCGTCGTAGGTCACGACGATCAGCATCCGGCTCCACTGCGGGCTCTTCTGCAGCGCGCCGATCACCTCGGCGATGTGGGCGTCGCCGGCCGCCACGTTGGCGTAACCGGCGTGCTGGTTCAGCGGGCCCTGCGGCTTGTAGAACGTGACGGCGGGCAGCTTGCCCGCGGCCGCATCGGCGAGGAACGCGGTGTCGAAGTCGCGCAGGTGCGCGCTGCGGTCGGCGGCGTGCTTCGCCGGGTCGAAGCGGGCGTGGTAGTTGAACGGCTGGTGGTGCGGCTGGAAGTTGATCTTGCCGCTGTAGATCTGCTTGCGCGCCTCGGGCGAGCCCGATTCCACCGTGCTCCAGCCGCCCGCGTACCAGGCCCACGCCACGCCCTTCGCGTCGAGCGTGTCGCCGATCGTCGTCAGCGCTTGCGGCGGCAGCGTCGTCGCCTTCGCGGTGTCGGCGTAGCGCGCATCGGCGCTCGCGGCCGGCGCGTTGCCGCTCGGCTGGTAGGCCGGCTGCATCGTGTTGACGGCGTAGAACAGGCCGCTCGCGTCCTTCGGCGTCAGCGTGCCGTCGCGCTTGTGGCGCGGCGCGCCGGCGAGCACGCTCGTGGGCATGTTGTCGGCCGGCACGAAGCGCACGAAGCGGCCCTGCGCGTCGGTCTCGATCTGCGAGATCGAGTCTTTCGCCGGCGAGTCGCTCGCGTCGGCGTTCGGGTAGGTCGGCGCGCAGGCGCAGATCAGGTACTGGTGGTTCAGGAACGAGCCGCCGAACGCGCCCATGAAGAAGTGATCGGCCAGCACGTACTGCTGCGCGAGCTTCCACAGCCGCATCTCGCTGCCGTCGTAGTAGCCCATGGTCAGGCCGCCGGCATCGGAGAACGCGGCGAAGCGGTCGTTGCGCCCGCCGTTGATCTGCGCCATGTTGTTGTAGAAGCGGTGCACCAGATCGCGCGTGGTGATCGTGCGGTCGACGACGACGCCGCTGCCGTTGAGGCCCTTCGGGTCGTCGATCTGGAACGGCGCGTTCGGCATCCCGCTCGACTGCGCCTGCGTCAGCGTCACCGGCTGGCCGCCGGCCGTCAGGCCGCCCCACGCCGGCGGCAGCACCGGCAGCACCGAGCCGTCGAAGTCGCGCTGCGGTGCGAAGACGCCGCTCGAGCTCGGGTTGCGGCCGGGCACGCCGTCGGCGCCGGGGAACAGGCCGTAGAGGTTGTCGAACGCGCGGTTCTCGGCGTAGATCACGACGACGGTGTCGATCATCGCGTCGAGCGCGAGGTGGTTGCGCAGCGCGCGCGTACGGTCGCCGCCCGCGCCGGCCTCGGCCAGCGCGGCGGCGATGCGCGGCGCGAGCTGCGCCTGCTCGGTCTGCAAGGCGCTGCGCACGCGCGCGTCGCTCACGCTGTCGGGCGCGGCGAGCAGCTGCGCCTCGGGTACGCCGAGGCGCTTGGCGAGGCGCGCCTGCGCGGCGGCTCCATCGGCCTCGATCAGCGCGACCAGTTCGGTGCTGAGCGCAGTGAGCCGCGTCCGCCCGGCCGGCGCGCGCCGCAGCGTGCCGTTCGCTTCGGCGAGCAGCGCGCCGGGGCCGGGCACGGCGAACGCGCCGTTCGCATCGGCGCTGGTGCGCGGCTCGTCGGCATCGCAGCGCGCGTTGCCGTTGCGGTCGACGCAGACGGTCGCACCGGGCAGCTCGGCGACGCTGCCGCGCGCCGGATCGTCGGGCGGCGGCGACGACGCGCAGGCGGCCGCGAGGGCGGTGGCGATCAGGCTCGGAACGAACGGGTGGGTTCTCATGGCGGGCGGCGGCAGTGGGCTGCGATGATCGAATATCGTCGTCGACGACGCCGTCTGATTTTGTGACATGCGCGATCTGCGCCGCCTCCTGACGATCCCACTCTGCGCCGCGCTGCTCGCCGCGGCCGGCGGCCCGCTGCGCGCCGACGAGGCGGCGCGCACGGAACCGTACGCGCGCCGCCTCGACGTGCCCGCGCTCGGCGCGCTCGGCCGCGCGATCTTCTTCGACCGTACGCTGTCGGCCTCGGGCCGCGTCGCCTGCGCGAGCTGCCACGATCCGGCCCACGCCTACGGGCCGCCGAACGCGCTCGCGGTGCAGCCGGGCGGCGGTGCGGCGCGCGGCTTTCGCGCCGCCCCATCGCTGCGCTACCTGCACAGCGTGCCGGCGTTCGACGCGCACCACTTCGACAACGACGGCGACGACAGCGTCGATCTCGGCCCGACCGGCGGCCACGGCTGGGACGGCCGCGCCGGCTCGGCACGCGCGCAGGCGCGGCAACCCCTGCTGTCGGCCGCCGAGATGGGCAACGCCGATGCGGCCGCGGTCGTCGCGAAGCTGCGGCGCGCGCCATACGCGGCGCAGCTGCGCGCCGCATTCGGCGCCGACGTGCTCGAGCGCGGCGAGGCCGCGTTCGACGCCGCGCTGCTCGCGCTCGAGGTGTTCCAGCAGACGCCCGCCGAGTTCTACCCGTACAGCAGCCGCTTCGATGCGGTGCTGCGCGAGCAGGCGGCGCTCAGCGCGCAAGAGGCGCGCGGCCTCGCGCTGTTCAATGACCCGGCCAAGGGCAACTGCGCGTCGTGCCACCTGAGCGAGCCGCGGCCCGACGGCGCGTTCCCGCTGTTCACCGACTTCGGCCACATCGCGATCGGCGTGCCGCGCAACCGCACGCTCGCGGCGAACGCCGACCCGCGCCTTTTCGACCTCGGCCTGTGCGGCCCGCTGCGCACCGATCTCGCCGCGCAGGCCGATTACTGCGGGCGCTTTCGCACGCCCACGCTGCGCAACGTCGCGCTGCGGCGCAGCTTCTTCCACAACGGCACGCTGCACACGCTGACCGATGCGGTGCGCTTCTATGCCACGCGCGACATCGACCCGGCGCGCTGGTATGGCCGTGATGCGCGCGGCCAGCCGCGCCGCTTCGACGACCTGCCCGCGCGCTATCACCGCAACGTCAACACCGAGCCGCCGTTCGGCGGCGAGGCGGGCGCGGCGCCGGCGCTCGACGAGGCCGAGATCGCCGCGATCGTCGCGTTCCTGAAGACGCTGACGGATGCGGATCAGCAGGCGGACCAGCAGCCGGATCAGCAGGCGGATCAGCGCGCCGCGCCATCGGCGCCGCGCTGAAGCCACTGCGCGACCTGCGTCGCGACCCACGCGCCGTCGTCGAGCGGCAGGTCGTGGCCGGCCCACGGGTGCAGCGCAAACGCCGCGCCCCAGGCCGCGGCGAGGCGCTGCGAGCAGCGCGGGTCGACGAGCGCGTCGCCCGCGCTCGCGAGCACCAGCGTCGGCACCGCCGGCGCCCGTGACGCTGCGCGAAAGCGCGCCGCCGCGACCAGCTGACGCAGCGCGTTCGCGGCCGCGACCGGGCGCTCGCGGCGGATCGCGGCCCAGCGCTCGACGAGCGCGTCGCCGTGCGCCGGCGAGCGCGTCGTCAGGCGCAGCACCGCGCGCTCGCGCGCGTGCACGTCGCGCGCGCCCATCAGCAGATGCAGCAGCGTGCCGTACGCGCGCGGCCGCAGCCGCTGCGTGAACGGGCTGAACGGCCGCACGCTGGTGTTGACGAGCACGAGGCCCTGCAGCTCGTGCGGCGCGAGCGCGGCCCATGCGCACGCGACCATCGCGCCGAGCGACAGCGCGAGCACGCGATACGGCGGCGCGATCGCGCGGCGCCGCAGCTCGGCGCGCAGCTGCGCCGCGATCGCCTCGACGCGCCACGGGCTCGCGCCGCGCCACGCGTCGCCGCTGCCCGGCAGGTCGAGCGCGATCACGCGCGCCGCGCCGATGCGCTCGGCGAACGCCGGCGCGAACTCGCCCCAGTGATGCGATTCACGCGTCAGCCCGCGCAGCAGCACCCACGGCACGTCGCGCCCGGCGCCGTCGTCGTTCATCGGCGCCCCGCGCGGTACCAGTGATCGAGCGCGCGCTCGTGCGCGTCGAGCCGCGCGTCGCCGAGCGGCACCCAGCGGCGGTGGCTCTGCGCGGTGCGCATCACGAAGTCGAGCCAGCCGACATGACGCCGCAGCACGCGCGCGCGGCGATGCGCGATCAGCGGGTTGAAGATGCCGTGGCGCGAGAACACCTGGCGCGGGTTCTTCTTGACCCAGCCCCACGAGCCCATCTCGAGCGTCAGCGGCAGGAAGGTGCGCTGCGGCGTCTCGAGCGCACGCGTGTAGAGGTGATCCCACAGATCGCCGTGCGCCAGGTACTGGCGGCTCTGCGGCTCGACCAGGTAGCGGTGCTGCGGATGCGTGCGGTCGAGCAGCCCGCACCACGCGTGCAGCTCGGCCAGGTGCGGGATCGGCCGCGCGGTGTGCGCGTACGGGAACCAGACGCGGTCGCGCACGCCGAAGCCCGAATGGCAGTCGACCGCGATGCTGAACGGCCGCGCCAGCAGCTCGTCGTGCACGACGTCGCACAGCGCCTGCGCCTCGGCCTGCATCGGGCTGCCTTCCGCGCCGCGGTACCACGGCAGCCGCGCACTGCGGCGCTGGCCGCCGACGAGGAACGGCACGCGCTCGAGCGCGTCGACCGGCGCGTTGCGCATCAGGTCGACGCCGTTCGGGTTCGCGCGCGTCGACAGCGCCAGGCCGCCGGGATTGACGATCGGCACGAACAGCAGCCGCAGCGATTCGAGCTGGCGGTGCAGGCTCGCGTCCCAGCGCAGCCGCTCGACCAGGCTCGCGAGGTGCGCGATCACGACCTCGGCGCCGATCCGCTCCAGGCCGTGCACGCCGCCGAAGAAGCCGACGGCCGGCACCTCGGGCGCCGGGTTGCCGAGCGTGATCGCGAGCACCGGCAGCGCCCGCGCACCGAGCGTCACCTCGCACAGCGTGCGCACCTGAAGCGCCGTGCCGGCGTCGGTGACGATGCGGCGCAGCGCCTGCAGTTCCGGCGGTTCGGCAAGGCTCACGCGTGCGGCGGCCGTGGTGATGGCGATGGGCGCGCAGCTTACGGCGCCGGCGTGGCGCGCGCGGCGATATTGCCGCTGTCACCGAACCGCCACGTGCGTGTCACGAAGCGCCGCTAGCGTGATGCGGATGAACTCGTTGCATGCCGCCCCGTCGCTCGCCGCGCCCCGCCTGCGCGCGCTCTTCGCCGCGCTGCTGTGGGGGCTGGTCGAGGTGGTCGCGCTCTGGCGCTCGCGCGCCGCGCCGCGCCGCTGACCACGGCGATTGCCGATCGGCGCGAGAATGCCGCCACGCGCTGCGCGTGGCCACGAGGTCGTTCGCTCGCGGGCCAGCCCCGTCCGATGCGAGACCCCGACCGATGCAACCCGTCATCCACAGCCTGCTCGACACCGATCTCTACAAGTTCACGATGTGGCAGACGATGCTGCACCGGCACCCGGCGACGCAGGCCGAGTACACGTTCGTGTGCCGCAACGAGCCGGCGTATCCGCTCGCCGAGCTCGAGGCCGAGGTCAACGCCCAGCTCGACCAGCTGTGCAGCCTGAAGTTCAGCGCCGCCGACCTCGCCTACCTCGGCTCGCTGCGCTTCATGCGTTCCGATTTCGTCGACTTCCTGCGCATCTTCCACTTTCAGCGCGAGTTCATCAGCGCGCGCGCGAACGGCCCGCATCTCGAGATCGTCGCGAGCGGCCCGCAAGTGCACGTGATGGCGTTCGAGATCTACGTGCTCGCGATCGTCAACGAGCTGTACTTCCGCCGCTTCGACCAGACGCCGGCATTCCAGGAAGGGCGGCGCCGGCTCGCGGCCAAGGTCGAGCGGCTGCAGGCGTTCGCGGCCGAGCCGGCGCGCCGGCACCCGTTCGAGTTCTTCGATTTCGGCGTGCGCCGGCGCTTCTCGGCCGACTGGCAGCGCGAGGTCGTCGCGACCTTCAAGCGCGAGGTGCCGCAATACTTCAAGGGCTGCTCGAACGTGCTCTACGCGCGCGACCTCGGCCTGGTGCCGATCGGCACGATGGCGCACGAGTATTTGCAGACCTACCAGACGCTCGGCGTGCGGCTGCGCGACTTCCAGCGCGCCGCGCTCGAAGACTGGGTGCAGGAATACCGCGGCGACCTGGGCATCGCGCTGACCGACGTGGTCGGCATGGACGCATTCCTCGGCGACTTCGATCTGTACTTCGCGAAGCTGTTCGACGGCCTGCGCCACGACAGCGGCGACCCGTTCGTCTGGGGCGAGAAGGCGCTCGCCCATTACGCGAAGCTGCGCATCGACGCGCACACCAAGCGGCTGGTGTTCTCCGACATGCTCGATTTCGACCGCTCGATCGCGCTGCACCGCCACTTCTCCGATCGCACCCAGTGCGGCTTCGGCATCGGCACCAACCTCACCAACGACATGGGCCTGAAGACGCTGCACATCGTGATGAAGCTGACGCACGCGAATCGCCAGCCGGTCGCGAAGCTGTCGGATTCGCCGGGCAAGCTGCTGTGCGACGACGAAACCTTCCTCGCCTACCTGCGGCAGGTGTTCAAGGTCGACTCCTGACCGCCTGAGAGTCGGATGAAGGTGTCCGAAAGCGGCGCGCTCGCGCTGCCGCCGGCGCGCATGCTCGGGCCTCGTTGAAGCACTTGTTCAAGGAGCGCGCGCGATGGCCTCGATCCACCAGGAACTGCGGCTCGACGCCGACCCCACTGCCGTCTGGGACGCGGTGCGCGATGTCGGCGCGGTGCACACGCGCGTCGCGCCCGGCTTCCTCACCGCCTGTCGCATGGAAGACGCGCCGCGCGCGCGCATCGTGAGCTTCGCCAACGGCATGGAGGCGCGCGAGCTGATCGTCGATGTCGACGACGCGGCGCGGCGCCTCGTCTGGGCCGTCGTCGGCGGGCGGATGACGCACCACAACGCGTCGATGCAGGTGTTCGGCGAGGGCGAGCGCCGCACGCGCGTCGTCTGGATCGCCGACCTGCTTCCCGACGAACTCGCGCCGGCGATCGGCGCGATGATCGGTCAGGGCCTGGCGGCGATGAAGCAGCGGTTCGAGCACTGAAGCGATCGCCAGCCGCGCTGATCGCGGCGCAGGATCAGCCCGCGGCCTGCATCCGCAGCCGCCGCGCCGCATCTTCGGCGCGCGCGTCGTCGATCTCGCGCAGCACGCCGCCGAGATCGACCGCGCCGGCCACGCGC
>DATMIN010000466.1:0-8466 GCA_035554275.1 Burkholderiaceae bacterium | reverse complement strand
CCGCGCCGCTGCGCAGCACCGGCACGTGGGACGTGCCGCAGGTGCTGCACCACTTCGCGCAGAGCGTCGAGTTCTCGCTCGACGGCTTCCCGCAGCTCAAACCGGCGTGGTTCCGCGCCACGCTCGGCCGGCTCGCGTTCGTGATCTTCTCGGCGCGCGGCCGCATGACGCACGCGCTCGACGCGCCGATCCCCGGCGCGCCGCAAATCGCGCCCGGGCTGCCGCTCGACGCGGCCGCCGCGCACGCGCTCGCGGCGTTAGAACGGTTCGAGCGCTATGACGGGGTGCTGCAGCCGCACTTTGCGTATGGGGCGTTGGACAGGGCGGCGTTTCGGCGGGCGCACTTGATGCATCTGAACGATCACTGGCAGGAGTTTGTGCCGGCCTGAGCGGTGCGCATGGGATGTGTGGGTCTTGCGAGATTTGATGTCGGCACTCGGCCGCCACTGGACTGAAGGCGGCCGCACGACCTCGCGCGGCGCGTCGCCGTGGCGGCCATTGCCAGCGAATCGGCGCGGGCCTTGCGGCACAATGCCCGGTAGCGGGCACCCGGCAGAAGCCGGCACGGTGTCACCAAGTCCTGACGAGGCTCGCCCGGTCTCGGACGCCGATGCGAAGCGGCTGTTCCCCCAAGGTTGGGAGGCACCCAAGCCGCACCTGCGCATCGTCAAGCAGCCCGGCTGAGCCATGCCCGACCTGCCCGGAGGCCCCGACCATGATCGTCGTTGAAGAACTCGCTGCCGTGCCCGTCCTGGCCTCGGTGCCGCACGACGACCTGGAGCGCGCGGCGCGGGCCGCGGGGGATGTCCGCCTGGCCCCCGGCGAATACGCCGTTCATGAAGGCGACGAGCGCGCGCTGTTCGTCGTGCTGGCAGGCCGCATCGAGGTCACCAAGTCCATCGACGGCATCGAGCGGGTCATCGGTGCGCGCGTGCCGGGGCAGATCTTCGGCGAGGTGCCGATCACCTTCGGCACGCCGTTCCAGGGCAGCTATCGCGCCACCGAGCCGACCCGCGTGATGCACATCGCGGCACGCGACTTCCACGTGCTGGCCGCGGCCAACCCGGACGTGCTGACCAAGGTGGCGGCGCTGGCCAGCGAACGCATTGGCGGCCTGCGCGGCATCGCGACCGCGCCGCCGAAGGCGCGCGCCGTGATGCTCGGGCACCGCTGGGACGACACGGTGCGCGAGCTGCGCAGCTTTCTCGGTCGCAACCAGATTTCGTACGACTGGGTGACGCCGGACGCGCCCGATCGGGACGCACGCTGGCCCGGGCCGGCGCTCGCCGACGACGAGCTGCCGGCGCTGGTCTGCGACGACGGCTCGCTGCTGCGCCGCGCCAGCTGCCGCGATGTCGCCGAGCACCTCGGCCTGCAGACCCGGCCGCGTGCCGGCGAGTACGACACGGTGATCATCGGCGGCGGCCCTGCCGGCCTCGCCGCAGCGGTGTACGGCGCCTCGGAAGGCTTGCGCACCCTCGTCATCGAACGCGAGGCGCCGGGCGGGCAGGCCGAGACCTCGTCTCGCATCGAGAACTACCTGGGCTTTCCGACCGGCGTGTCGGGCGACGAGCTGGCACGCCGCGCCCATCAGCAGGCGACCCGCCTGGGTGCCGAGATCACGGTCACGCGCAGCGTGACGGGCATCGACCCGGCGACGAAAGTCATCACGCTCGACGGCGGCGAGCAGGTGCGGGCGCGCACCATCATCGTGGCCACCGGGGTGGCGTGGCGCCGCCTTTCCACCGACGGCTTCGACCGCCTGCTCGGCAAGGGCGTGTACTACGGCGCGTCGCGCAGCGAGGCCGGCGCGACCCAGGGGCAGGACATCCATCTCATCGGCGCGGGCAACTCGGCCGGCCAGGCCGCGCTGTTCTTCGCCAACCACGCGCGCAGCGTCACGCTCGTGGTCCGCAGCAGCGGGCTCGAGAAGAGCATGTCGCACTACCTGATCGAGCAGATCCGCAACAAGCCGAACATCCGGGTGGCGTTGAACAGCGAAGTGAAGGCAGCGCACGGCGACAAGCTGCTGTCGGCCATCGAGCTGGCCGATCGTTCCACCGGCACCACGCAGCGCGTGGACTGCGGCGGCGTGTTTGTCTTCATCGGCGCCGACGCCGAAACGGGCTGGCTGCCCGAGGCCATCGCGCGCGACGACCGCGGCTACGTCAGCACCGGCGACGCTGTCGCGCGCTCGGGGCGCTGGCCCCTGCGCCGCGACCCCTACCTGCTGGAGACCAGCGTGCCCGGCATCTTCGCCTGCGGCGACGTGCGCTGCAGCCCGGTCAAGCGCGTGGCTGCCGCCGTCGGCGAAGGCAGCATGACGATCGCCTTCGTCCATCAGTTCCTCGCCAACGAGGCGGGAGCACGATGAGCGCAAGAAACACGACGTTGGGAACCGGCTCTTAAGCCGGGGGACTGCAGCTTGCCGTCTGCCCCGCGTTCAGCGCCCTGAGCTCGCTGCCGATCGCGTCGGCCAAGGTCGCGACGGCCTGCTGGTGACCCTGGGCCAGGGCCGGATAGCCGCTCGCTGCCAGCGTCTGCACGAACTCGCCGCGGCAACGCAGCGCCGCCGCTGCGTCGGCGTCGGAACTCAAGGTCCATGTCGCTTCGAGCCGCGCTTCTCGTGCGGGTGACGAGTCGAACCGGTGCACGTCGATCTTGATGCGCCAACGGCTGCGCGGATCGGCCGATACCGCCGGCGCTCCGAACACCTGCGTGAGTCGCTCGACGACGGCGGCGCGGATTTCTCCACCCAGCGGTGCGACCCAGCGTTCCTGCTCCAGCACGGCCAGGCTGCCGTCGACGGTTCGCACCACCCACTGCGGCTGGTCGACGCCGGCCGGAACGGCGACGGGCAGCACCTCCCACGCCAGCGACCCGGCGGGCGCCGGTGGCCGCGCGGCGGGCGCGGCTGCCGGCATCAATGTGTGATAGCGCGGCGGCGGCACCGAGCCGCATCCCGCCAGCAGCGCGAGCACGGCGACGCCGATCGCGGCGCCGCAGCGTCGTGCGTGACTCGCATGAAGGGGTCTCGTCATCGTCCGCCCTCGGAGGGTTTGCTCGGGTCCGCGTCGGCGGGCTTGCCGCGCAGCAGCGATTCGGGGTGCAGTTGCAGGTAGTCGCTGAGCACGCGCAAGGCCTGCGCGGCGCGCTGCATTTCGGCCAGTGTCTGGGTGAGGTTTCGCTGCAGCGGCGCGTCGCCGTGCGTCACATTGCGGTCCAGGTTGGCCAGCGTGGCCTGGGTCGACGCGAGCGTCTTCTGCACCTCGACGAGCGCACGTTGGGCTTCGGGGGTCAGCTGGCGGATCGCCGCGGTCGCACTGGTCAGTGTTTCCTGCAGTCCGTTGCCCGCGGCACTGGCGTGGCGCAGGGTTTCCTGCAGGTCGCTGCCGATCTCGTCGAACTTCACCTTGCTGAGCCGCGTGACGATGTCGGCGAGCTGCGGTTGCAGGTCGCTCAGGGTGCCGCGCACGGTCGGGATCGTCGGCGGGTCGGCGCGGGCGTCGAGCGTGGCCTGGGGAGGCTTGGGGACGAAGTCCAGCGCCACGTAGAGCTGGCCGGTCAGCAGGTTGCCGGTGCGCACCTGCGCCCGCAATCCATGGTCGACCGCGCGTTTCATGAACAGCGCGTCGGCGTGGTCAGCGTCGTTGGCGGGCGCGACGAAGTTGCGCCGCACACTGCCCAGGCGCAGCGGATGGAGGTCGGCGATGACCTCGACCGGGAACTGGTCGCTCTTGGGGGCGTCGATCAGCGTGACGCTGCGCACGCTGCCGATCTCGATGCCGAGCATGTCCACCGGTGCCCCGGCCACGAGCCCGCGTTGCGCCTGATCGAACACCATGCGCACGCGCAGCGGTGGCCCGTCGGGCGGTGCCAGTGCGGTCCTGCGGTTGGTGAAGAGATCGAAGCGCTGGCCCTCGGCGGCCGGAGGCGCCGAGGCGGCGTCGGCCGGGTTGGCGAACGCCACGCCGCCCAGCACGACCGACGCGAGCGACTGCGTGTCGAGCGTCAAGCCGCTGGCATTGACGTTCAAATCGATGCCGCTGGCGTTCCAGAATCGGCTCTGCGCCGTCACCAGCCGATCGTTCGGCGCCGTGACCACCACCTGAACCAAGAGCGTGTCGCGCTCCGGGTCGAGCGTGTAGCCCACCACCCGGCCGACCTTCGTGCGCCGGTAATAGACCGGTGAGCCGATGTCGAGCGAGCCGAGGTCTCGTGCCTTCAGCACGAAGCTGCGTCCGGGTTCGCCGCGAAGTTGCGGGGGCGGCGCTTCCAGCCCGATGAACTGCAGCTGCTCCACGTTGGAGACGCCGGCATCGACGCCGAGGTAGGCACCGGAAAACAGCGTCCCGAGCCCGCTGACACCGGCCAGCCCGACGCGCGGGCGCACCGCCCAAAAGCGCGTGTCCGCTACCGCCAGGCGCTCGGCGCTCTTGTCGAGCTTCACCGTGACCAGCACCTGCTCGCGGTCCGGGCTCAAAGCAACCTGAGTCACCTTGCCGACCACCACCTCTTTGAAGCGAACTTCGGTGCGAGCGGCTTCGATGCCCTCGGCGGTGCGAAAGGCGATCGTGATGGTGGGGCCGGCCTGCATCACCGTGCGCACGATCAGCACCGCGCCGACCACGAGCGCGGCGATCGGCACAAGCCACGCGAGTGACAGCCGCATCCGCTTGCGGGGCACCACGGTGGGCTCGGGGTAGTCCTGCGGGGGTTGTTGTGCTTCAGTCATGGGTGGCAGGCGCGGGCCAGATCAGGCGGGGGTCGAAGCTTGCCGAGGCGAGCATGGTCAGCACGACGACGCCTCCGAATGCGAGCAGGCCCGGGCCGGGCTCGACACTGGCGAAGGCGCCGAAACGCACCATGCCCACCAGCAGCACGACGACGAACACGTCGAGCATGGACCAGTGGCCCACGGTCTCGAGCACACGGTACAGCTTCGCGCGCTCGGCCTGCCGCCAGTGCGATCGGCGCCGCGCGGTGAATGCCAGCAGCGTCAGTGCGGCGATCTTCAGGATCGGCACCGCGATGCTGGCGATGAACACGATCAATGCCAGGTCCCACGAGCCCGTATGCCACAGCTCGATGATGCCGCCGAGGATGGTGTGGCTCTCGCGGCCCGCGAGGGTGCTGGCCGTGGCCATGATCGGCAGCGTGTTCGCCGGCAGGTACAGCACCGCGGCGGCCAGCAGATAGGCGACCGTGCGCTGCAGCGACTGGGGCTTGCGCGCGTGCAGCGCGAAGCCGCAACGCGGGCAGCGTGCCGAGCCGGCCGCTTTGATGATCTCGCTCACCAGGCCGCAGCATTCGCACCCGAGCAGGCCGCTTGATACCGCGGTCGGTACTGCAGCGTTGACCGCCGCTTCGTTCATGATGGCAACTTCGAGGCGTGCTGCCAAATGCCATGCAGCCCGGCCGCCTGGTTGGCCGCCAGCAGCAAGGTCAGCACCCCGAACGAGAAGATGCCCACGCCGGGAACGACGCTGGCCAGGCCGCCGATCTTCACGATCGCCACCAAGGCGCCGAACAGGAACACCTCGACCATGCTCCAGCGCGTCACCCAGCGCAGTGCGCGCATGGCCGGCACGAAGCCGCGGACGCGCCGGCCCGCGGCCAGCGGCGCCAGGACATAAAGGCGCAGCAGGATCACCGCCAGTGGGAATGCAAAGGCCGTGGCACCGGCCAGCAGCGCGACGACCTCCTGGCCCGAGAGCCAGGTGGACCAGACGGATTCCCACAAGGTCACCTCCGAATGCACGCCGCGCAGGTTGAGCTTGACGATGTCGGACACATTGGCCAGCACAAACACCACCAATGCGCCGGACGCCAGCGCGAGTTGCCCGTCGACCGCCAACCGATGGCCGCGACCGAGCGTCGCGCCGCAGCGCGGGCAGCGCGCCACCGCGCCAGCCGACAGCGATCGACGTCTGTAGACCGCGTCGCATCCCTCGCACGCCACCAATTCCGGGTGTGCACGCACGGCAGACCCGCGATCGACCAGACCCAACCCCGCCAGGACGCGCCGCGTGGCTGTCTGCACGATCGCACCGCGCATCGTGGTTTCGTCGGGCGTAAGCATGGGCCGATGGCCTCCTGGGTGGTTCGTTGTCAGCCGGTGAACGTGTGTCGCTAGTTTGGCCGTCTGGTTCCTTGAATCACCGCGAAGCCTCGCGTCTGGCCTGACGTAGTGTCAACGGTGTTCATTGCATTCCAAAGGTCCACCGCCGGCACCCAGGTCGGCGGATACCGGTAGGCGGCAACGTCGAGTATCAGAAATCGGTCGGTCGAGGCGCTGTAGGCGGCCAATGGCGAAATATGGCCACCCCCGTGCTGACCGAGTGAGGTGCGCTGATAGTTGACCAGCACGTAGTCGCCCGAGCGGCTCAGATTCTCGCGCGCGATGGCGCGGAACGCGTCGAGGGTCGCGCCTGCTGCGAAGACGATCTCGACCTTGGCGCCGTGCTGGCGAAGCAGCTCTCCAAGTTGTTGCAGCGTCATGCCTGTGAACGTGACCCGCAACTCGGTCGGCAAGTCCGCGAAGAAGCTGGCCTGGGTCAGGCGGGGGCCCGACGGGCGCAGTGCATTCAGTACCGCCACCGAGCTGGCAACACCGCAGAACGCGGGCCGGTGCTGCGACTCGAAGGTCTTCATCAGCGGCTGATAGTCGGCGCTGGCAAGGGTTTCGGCCAACATGCGGCGCCCTTCGGGCGCCGTCAACGAGACCAGGCGCTCGGGAAGCGGCAACAGATCGACAGGCGGCGCCCTCAGGGCGAGCTGCCAGATCGCGCCGCCGGCCAGGAGTGCCAGCGCCGATAGGGCCATGACGAAGGCCCGTCCAGCCCTTCTGGTGCCCGAAATGCGAGTGTCAGTCATTCACCCCTTGCCACCGGCCATTCCCGTCACGCAACATTATTGGCCCGCTGCTGCGGGTTGGGCGGGAAGTTTTGTGCCGGCGTGAGTGCGTGCGCGTTTGAAGTGCGGCGACGCAGGGCAGAATGCCATCCATACGACGGCGTCGGAATCGGCTGCGCGGTCTTCGATGGTCAAGGTGCCCAATGATTGCAACAGACGTTGAGCCACAGACGCGGCGTCACCTCGTTCAGGAGCTCGTGGCGTTTGCGGTTCCGCAGACCAGCGTGGGGCTGCGGCTCTTCGTCGTCGACGTGGTCGTCTACGCTTTCGGGCTCGGTCTCATCTTCTTCACGGAAAACATCGCGCTTCGCGTTGTCGGCAGTCTGCTGATGGGCCTGAAGACCTCGGGCCTGTACACGCTGGCGCACGACGCCTCCCACAACACGCTGACCGCTTCGCGAAGGCTCAACAAGGTCTTGGCCGTGCTCGGTCACCTGCCGTGTCTGATGAATCAACGTCTTTGGGTCTACGACCACGTCGTCATGCACCACGCCAAGACGAACGGGCCGCAAACAGACATCTACCGCCCGATGTCGCTGGCGCAGTACCGGGCTGCGCCGGCGTGGCGCAGGGCGTGGGAGCGGCTGACGCGCTCGTCCAGCTTCCTCGCCCGCATCCCGGCCTGCATGATCGGCTCGCGCTGGCTGGTGGAGAAGTTCGCGCCCAACCGCTCGCTGCACCCATTGAAGGTGCGCCAGGAAGCGTGGCCGTTCACGGTGCTTCTGGTGTGCTGGATTGGCGGGCTCCTGTCGTTTGCCATGCTGCACAACAGCGGGGACATCGCGGGGGCGGCTGTCGACATCGTTCTCGCGCTCGTGGTGCCGATGTGCATCTTTCATGTGTCGCTGGGAACGGTCTCCTATGTCCAGCACACGCATCCTTTGATTCCGTGGTTCGCGCAAGGCGACACCTCGCACGCAGAGTTCGGACAAGAGGCGCTCACGGCGCATGTCCGGATGCCGAAGGGCCTGGCGTCGCTGATCCACAATGGACTCGACCACGCTGCGCATCATGTCCTGCCTGCGATTCCAAGCTACCGCCTGCGCGAGGCCCAGACTCGTCTGAACGAGATTCTTGGCTGCTCGGCCATCGTTGTGCCGTTGTCGGTGGGCGCTCTTCGAGACATCACCCGGAAGTGCAAGCTGTACGACTACGCGAACCACGTTTGGCTCGACTTCCAAGGTCGGCCGACGACCGTGCCAGCTGAGACGCCAAGGCGTTGGGCCGGCTCCAAAGGGCTGCTCGGGGTCGATAGCGGTAGCGGTGGTCGCGTGCAGCCGGTGGCGTTGTAAGACGCGCCCAAGCGGCGGGTCTGGTCGCTCGTGCTCGTCCGATATAGACGCTTCGTTCGGCGTGACGCAGTCCAGCGCTGCAGGCGTCATCCGCCCGTCCGCTGAGCTCACCGAGTTGCTGTTGGGGCAACCCGCGATCACGCTGAAGACAGGTATCGCGCGTCGATACCGCCGGAGCCACGCCGGTCTACACGGCAGGGCACGCTGGCGGATCGAACGGCTTGCTGGCACCCTTCGGCGCGTCGCCTCTTCGAGTGTT
>DATMIN010000465.1:0-5639 GCA_035554275.1 Burkholderiaceae bacterium | reverse complement strand
TCGCCGAACGCGAACTGCAGGATGCGCATGCCGGGGAAGCCGCAGTGGTCGCGCAGCGCTTCCACGTCGGGCGTGATCACGCCGAGGTCTTCCGCGATGATCGGCAGCGGCCCCAGCGCTCCCAGTGCACCCGCGAGCGCGTCGAACAGTGCGCGGCCCGGGCCTTCGACCCAGCGCCCGGTGATCGCCGTCGGGCTCGTCGCCGGAATCTCCCAGTGCGCCGCGAAGCCGCGGAAGTGATCGATGCGGAACGCGTCGGCGTGCACCAGCGCGCGCCGCACGCGCGCGATCCACCACGCGTAGCCGTCGGCCGCCATGCGGTCCCAGCGGTACAGCGGGTTGCCCCAGCGCTGGCCGTCGGCCGTGAACGCGTCGGGCGGCACGCCGGCCACGACCGCCGGCTGGAGCTCCGCATCGAGTTCGTAGAGGTCGGGCCGGGCCCAGCAGTCGACGCTGTGGTGCGCGACGAAGATCGGCAGGTCGCCGATGATCGCGACGCCGCGTGCATTCGCGTAGGCGCGCAGCGCGGCGCACTGCGTGTCGAAGCACCACTGCACGAACTGCCAGAACGCGATCTCCTCAAGCAGCTCGTGGCGCGCCTGTGCCAGCGCGGCCGGCTCGCGGGTGCGCTGCGGCGCCGGCCAGTGCCACCACGACGCGCCGGCGTGCGCGCGCTCGAGCGCCATGAACAGCGCGTAGTCGTCGAGCCAGTGCGCCTCCTGCGCGCACCACGCGGCGCAGGCCGCGCGTTCGGCCGGCGATGCCTGCACGCGAAAGCCCTCGGCCGCCAGGCGCAGCTGGGTCAGGCGCCACGGCGTGACGTGCGCGTAGGCTACGCGCGCCGCGTCGAACGCCGGCACCATCGGCGCGGCGAGCCAGCCGCGCGCGACCAGCGGCTCGAGCGCCACCATCAGCGGGCTGCCGGCGAACGCCGAGACGCTCTGGTACGGCGAATCGCCCGGGCCGACCGGCGTGGTCGGCAGCACCTGCCAGACGCGCTGGCCGGCCGCGACCAGCCAGTCGACGAAGTGGAACGCCTCGGGCCCGAGATCGCCGATGCCGTGCGGGCCGGGCAGCGAGGTCAGGTGCAGCAGCACGCCGGCGCGGCGTTCGTCGAGGTTCATGCGATCCATTGTGCGGTGACTTTGCGTTAGCCTCGGCCGCTTCGACCGCCACAACGATGGACCGCCCCGCCGCCAACACCCTCCCCGCGCGGCTCGACCGGCTGCCGTGGTCGCGCTGGCACTGGCGCGTCGTGCTCGCGCTCGGCGTCGCGTGGGTGCTCGACGGGCTCGAGGTCACGCTGGTCGGCTCGGTCGGGCCGATCCTCACGCGCCAAGACACGCTCGCGCTGACGCCGCTGCAGATCGGCTGGACCGGCTCGCTCTACCTCGGCGGCGCGATCCTCGGCGCGCGCTGGTTCGGGCGGCTGACCGACCGGCTCGGCCGCAAGAGGCTGTTCCTGATCACGCTCGCGGTCTACGGCGCGGCCACGCTCGCGACCGCGTTCGCCACCAGCTTCACGTTCTTCGGCGTCTGCCGCTTTCTCACCGGCATGGGCATCGGCGGCGAGTACGCGGCAATCAACTCGGCGATCGACGAGCTGATTCCGGCGCGGCTGCGCGGCCGCGTCAACCTCACGATCAACGGCAGCTTCTGGATCGGTGCGGCGCTCGGCGCCGGCGCGAGCCTGGTGCTGCTCGATGCGCGCGTGTTCGGCCCGGAGTGGGGCTGGCGCGCCTGCTTCGCGCTCGGCGCGCTGCTCGCGGTCGCGGTGGTGGTGGTGCGCCGTCACGTGCCCGAGAGCCCGCGCTGGCTGATCGGCCACGGCCGCGAGGCCGAGGCACTGCGCGTCGTCGAGGCGATCGAGGCCGAGGTGATGCGCGAGCACGGCGCGCTGCCGCCGGTGCCGGCGAGCGCCCACGCGCACCGCCGCGCGGCCGCGCCGAGCGTGCGCGCGATGCTGCACGCGCTGCTGCATCGGCACCGCCGCCGCAGCCTCGTCGTGCTCGCGCTGATGATCTCGCAGGCGTTCTTCTACAACGCGATCTTCTTCACGTATGCGCTGGTGCTGACGCGCTTCCACGGCGTGGCCGACGAGCGCGTCGCGCTCTACATCTTCCCGTTCGCGCTCGGCAACGTGCTCGGCCCGCTGCTGCTCGGCTCGCTGTTCGATCGCGTCGGCCGGCGCCGCATGATCGGCGGCTGCTACATCGCCGCCGGCGTCGGCCTGCTGCTGACCGCGGCCGCGTTCGTCAGCGGCCGGCTCGACGCGCTCGGCCAGGCGCTGGCGTGGTCGGGCGTGTTCTTTTTCGCGTCGGCGGCGGCGAGCTCGGCGTATCTCTCGGCGAGCGAGCTGTTCCCGCTCGAGATGCGCGGCTTCGCGATCGCGGTGTTCTACGCGGTCGGCACCGGCGCCGGCGGCTTCGTCGCGCCGCTGCTGTTCGGTGAGCTGGTGGCGAGCGGCAGCGTCGCGGCGGTCGCCGGCGGCTATGTGCTTGGCGCGGTGCTGGTGATCGCCGCCGGCGCGCTCGCCTGGCGCTACGGTGTCGACGCCGAACGCAGGCCGCTCGAAGAGATCGCGCCGCCGCTCGATTGAGCGTCGCGTCGTGCGTTCAATCGCGCAGCGCGTGCAGCAGGTTCGCAAGCTCGACGGCCGATGCGACCTCGAGCTTGTCGAACACCTTCGCGCGGTGCACCTCGACCGTCCGCACGCTCAGGTGCAGCGCCTCGGCGATCGCCTTGTTCGGCAGGCCCTGCGCGATCCGCTCCATCACCTCGCGCTCGCGCTCGCTCAGCTCGCCGAGCGCGCGGCCGCGGTCGGCGCGCGCGCGGCGCGCGAGCAACGCCGCGGCGCTGGCGTGCAGCGCCTGCTCGATGCGGTCGACCAGCGCGTTGTTCGAGAACGGCTTCTCGACGAAATCGAACGCACCGCGCTTGACCGCGGCGACCGCGGTCGGCACGTCGCCGTGGCCGGTCAGGAAGATCACCGGCAGCGCCTGCGTCAGCCCGCGCTCGGCGAGGCGCTCGAACAGGCCCAGCCCGCTGATGCCGCCCATGCGCAGGTCGAGCAGCAGGCACGACGGTGCGCGCGGCCATTCGCCGGCGCGCGCCTCGGCGAGCGCGGCCTCGAACGCCTCGCCGCTCGCGTAGCCTTGCGACAGCAGCCGGCGCGAACGCAGCAGCCAGCCGACGGCGTCGCGCACCACGTCTTCGTCGTCGACGAGGTAGACCATCGGCAGGCCGAGCTCGGCCGGCAGCGCCGCGAGCGTGGTCGTCACGGCGTGCTCTCGGCGTGATGCGCCGCCGCCGGTTCCGCGGCCGGCAACGCGCGCGGCGCTTCGCCGGGCGCGGCCGGCAGCGTGAAGCGGAACTCGGCGCCGGCGACCTGGCCGCTCGCATCGCGCAGCGTCGCGAAATCGAGCGCGCCGCCGTGCTGCTCGACGATCGTGCGGCACACGCTCAAGCCCAGGCCCATGCCGTCGCCGCGCGTCGTGAAGAACGGCGTGAAGAGCTGCGGCGCCACGTCGTCGGCGATGCCGGGGCCGCGGTCGGCGACGCTGAAGCGCACCCAGCCCGGGTGCGTCTGGCGCGCGCGCAGCGTCAGCACCGGCGGGCCGTCGCGTGGCGTGCCCTGCATCGCCTGGATGCCGTTGCGCGTCAGGTTCAACAGCACCTGCTCGACCATCGCGCGGTCGCACACCACGCGCGGCATCGGCGCGGGCAGGTCGAGTTCGATCCGGGTGTCGCTCACGGGCAAATGTGGCTCTGCCACTTTGCCCGTACCCCCCTGGGGGGCGGACGAGGTACTCGTCGGCCTGGGGGCGCCTCTCTTCGCCTGCAAGCGCACCAGCGGCAGCACCGCCTCGAGCAGCGCGTCGACACCGACCGCCTCGCGCGCGCGCTCACGCCGGCGCACGAAGTCGTGCACGCTTTTGATCACGTGGCCGGCGCGCTCGGCCTGCTCGGCGATGCGCTGCGCGGCCTGGTGCAGCAGCGGCCACAGCTCGGGATCGGGCGCGCCGCCGGCACTTTCGCGCTGCGCATCCATCATGTTCAGCGAGCCCGTCGCGTAGGCCGCGATCGCCGACAGCGGCTGGTTCAGCTCGTGGCTCAGCAGCGAGGCCATCTCGCCGGCCGTGGCCAGCCGCGCGGTCGCCTGCAGACGCTCCTGCTGCTGGCGCGCGACCTCCTCGACGCGGCGCTGCGCCGAGAGATCGAGCACCGCGCTCATCCAGCCGGTGTGGCGGCCGGCGCTGTCGAGCAGCGGTGCCTCGAACACCATCGCCGGGAAGCGCTCGCCACTCGCGCGCACGAACGTGGTCTCGAACGCGTCGCGCGGGTGCATCGCCGGCGGGCTCGCCATGCGGCGCTGCTGGCGCTCGTGGTACTCGGGCGTCTGCTCCGGCGGCCAGTACGGCGGCGGGTCGTGGTCGACGAGCGCCTCGGCCGGGTAGCCGACCATCGCGCAGAAGGCCGGGTTCACATAGGTCGTGCGGCCCCGCAGGTCGCGCGCGCGCAGCCCGGTGACGACCGAGTCTTCCATCGCCTTGCGGAACGCCAGCGCATCGGCCAGCGCGCCCTCGGCGCGGGCGCGCCGGCGCACGTCGCGCGCGAGCAGCACGACCACGCCGAACAGCGTCAGCGACAGCCCGATCACCAGGCCGGTGACGAGATCGGGCACCAGGCTCGGCCGCGCCGCGGCGCTGTCGACCGTGAGCGCCATCGTCGTGCCGGGCAGGTCGACGACGCGGCTCGCCTTGTAGACGCCGGCGCCCACGTGCATCCGCCCGTGCGCGAGGCGTGCGCCGTCGGCCTCGACGAACGACAGGTCGTGGCCCGGCGCGAGCGCCTGCGCCGAGAGCTGGTCGAGCAACCCCGGCAGCGAGTAGCTCGCGATCACGAAGCCGACGACGCGCTCGCTGGTTCCGTCGTGGATGCGCTCGGCCGCGCACAGGTCCATCACCTCGAGGCCGAGGCCGTCGGGCTGCGGCACGAAGTAGCTGTGCGAATACGTCGGGCCGCCGCGCCGCTCGGTCGTGCGGCACGCGAGCTCGGTGTCGACCTGCACCTGATCGCGGTGCAGCTGGCGGAACAGCGGCGGGCGCGCGCGGGTGTCGACCGCGTCGACGATCGCGAGCTCGGCGTCGCGGTGCTCGAAGCGCAGCAGCTCGGGCCGCGCCACCAGCAGCTGCTCGGCGCGCGCGCGCCACGCGCCCGCTGGCGCGCCCGGGCCGGGCATCGACAGCAGCGCCTGCAGGTCGCGCGCGAACAGGCGCGAGAGTTCGTCGCTCGCCGCCACCGCGTTGGCCTCGACCGCCTGCTGCATCCGCGCCGAGCGGTAATGGAACGCGAGCGTGACCAGCAGCGTCTGCGCCGCGAGCAGCAGCACGACCAGCGCGACCCACAGGAACGGGCGCAGCCGGCGCGGCCGCGCGACCGCCGCGACCGCGTCGAGCGGGCGCAGTGTGGCGGGGTCGGGCGGGATGTCGCGGTTGGGAGGCAGGTCCATCGGGGCGGCGCGGCGCGCCCCGACACGGTAGCCGATCCGGCTCAGCGCGTGGGCGCCGCGCATCGCCCACCCCGGGCTGAGCCGCATGCGCGCGCCGCGGCGGCTATTCGGAGACCAGCTCCGCGGT
>DATMIN010000464.1:0-14354 GCA_035554275.1 Burkholderiaceae bacterium | reverse complement strand
CAGGTCAGCTTTCGCGGTCAGCCGATGGCGCTCGCCGCCTACACCCGCGACAACGTCGCTCGCTTCGAGTTGAAATAGCGCCGTCCCGAGTCGCTTTCGAATTGACCGCCATGCTCGACGCCCGATCCGCCGCCCTCGACGCCTTCATCGACCCGGCCCGTCCCGCGCCGCGCCGCTCGCTTCAGGCGAGCGTGCGCTGGGGCGCGCGCATCGTCACGGTCGGCGGCGACGCGCCGGTGCGCGTACAGGCGATGACCAACACCGACACCGTCGATGCGATCGGCACCGCGATCCAGGTCAAGGAGCTGGCGGTCGCCGGCTCGGAGCTGGTCCGCATCACGGTCAACACGCCGGAGGCGGCCGCCGCCGTGCCCTACATCCGCGAGCAGCTCGACCGCATGGGCATCGACGTGCCGCTGATCGGCGACTTCCACTACAACGGGCATCGGCTGCTGAGCGATTACCCGGCGTGCGCCGAGGCGCTGAGCAAGTACCGCATCAACCCCGGCAACGTCGGCAAGGGCGACAAGCACGACCGCCAGTTCGCGCAGATGGTCGAGGCCGCGGCGAAGTACGACAAGGCGGTGCGCATCGGCGTCAACTGGGGCAGCCTCGACCAGGAGCTGCTGACCGAGATGATGGATGCGAACGCGAAGCTGGCGGAGCCGTTCGAGCCGCAGCAGATCATGTACCGCGCGATCCTGACCTCGGCGGTGCAGTCGGCGCGCCGCGCCGAATCGCTCGGCCTGCGCGGCGACCAGATCATCCTGTCGTGCAAGATGAGCGGCGTGCAAGACCTGATCAGCGTCTACCGCGCGCTCGCGCAGCGCTGCGACTACGCGCTGCACCTCGGCCTCACCGAAGCCGGCATGGGCACCAAGGGCACGGTCGCCTCCACCGCGGCACTCGGCGTGCTGCTGCAGGAAGGCATCGGCGACACGATCCGCGTCTCGCTGACGCCGCAGCCCGGCGAGGCGCGCACGCAGGAGGTGGTGGTCGCGCTCGAGATCTTGCAGAGTCTCGGGCTGCGCCAGTTCAACCCGAGCGTGACCGCGTGCCCCGGCTGCGGCCGCACGACCAGCACCACGTTTCAGGACCTCGCGAAGCAGATCGACGACCACCTGCGCGCGCAGATGCCGGTGTGGAAGGCGAAGTACCCCGGGGTCGAGAAGATGAAGGTCGCGGTGATGGGCTGCATCGTCAACGGCCCGGGCGAGAGCAAGCACGCCGACATCGGCATCAGCCTGCCCGGCACCGGCGAGGCGCCGGCCGCGCCGGTGTTCATCGACGGCGAGAAGGCGCTGACGCTGCGCGGCGAGCACATCGCCAGCGAGTTCCACGCGCTGGTCGAGCGC
Organism: Burkholderiaceae bacterium; assembly: GCA_035554275.1. Classification (GTDB taxonomy): domain Bacteria; phylum Pseudomonadota; class Gammaproteobacteria; order Burkholderiales; family Burkholderiaceae_C; genus LMDS01. The sequence goes on along the minus strand of DATMIN010000464.1, from coordinate 12,999 downwards.
TACATCGAGCGCCGCTTCGGCGCCGCCGCGGGCGCGGAGCATCCGATCGCGCACGCCTGAGGGCGCGCGCATCCGCCGAGGCCGCCGTCGATGCGCGACGGCGCGAACCGCTGTCGATCGAGAAGACCAAGCATGAACGAGACCCCGCCCCGCAGACCCGAACCGCTCCAGGCCGTGAAGGGCATGAACGACATCCTGCCGTCCGAATCGGCGCGCTGGGAATGGTTCGAGGCCAAGGTGCGTGCGCTGATGGCGCGCTACGGCTACGCCAACATGCGCACGCCGATCGTCGAGCCGACCGCGCTGTTCGTGCGCGGCCTCGGCGAGGTGACCGACATCGTCGAGAAGGAGATGTACTCGTTCACCGACGCGATGAACGGCGACAAGCTCACGTTGCGCCCCGAGGCGACCGCCGGCATCGTGCGCGCGGTGATCGAGCACAACGCGCTCTACAACGGGCCGCTGCGGGTCTGGTCGCACGTGGCCGTCTTCCGCCACGAACGGCCACAGAAGGGCCGCTACCGGCAGTTCCACCAGATCGACGTCGAGGCGCTCGGCCACGCCGGGCCGGATGTCGACGCCGAGCAGATCCTGATGTGCCGCGCGCTGCTGCGCGACCTCGGCCTGCAGGAGGGCCGCGACGTGCGGCTCGAGATCAACAGCCTCGGCCAGGCCGCCGAGCGGCTCGAGCACCGCGCCGCGCTGATCGCGCATTTCGAGCGCCACGCCGACGCGCTCGACGCCGATGCGCGCCGCCGCCTGCACAGCAACCCGCTGCGCATCCTCGACAGCAGACATCCGACGATGCAGCCGATCATCGAAGCCGCGCCGCAGCTGCTGGATTTCCTCGGCGACGCATCGCGCGCCCACTTCGATGCGGTGCGCGCGGTGCTCGACGCCGCGGGGCTGCCGTACCGCATCAACCCGCGCCTGGTGCGCGGCATGGACTACTACAACCTGACGGTGTTCGAGTGGGTCACCGACCACCTCGGCGCGCAGGGCACGGTGTGCGGCGGCGGGCGCTACGACACGCTGATCGAGCAGCTCGGCGGCAAGCCGGCACCGGCGGTCGGCTGGGGCATGGGCATCGAGCGGATGCTGCTGGTGCTCGAGGCGCTCGGCGTCGAGGCGCCGGTGCGCCCACCCGACGTGTTCGCGGTCGTGCCGTCCGCGCAGGCGCTGTCGGTGGCGATGAACACCTGCGAGCAACTGCGCGCGGCCGGCGTCGCGGTGCTGATGCACGGTGCCGGCGCGGCCGGTTGGGGCAGCATGAAGAGCCAGTTCAAGCGCGCCGATGCGAGCGGCGCGCGCCACGCGCTGATCTTCGGCGCCGACGAGCTGGCGCGCGGCGAAGTGGCGCTCAAGCCGCTGCGCAGTCTGCAAGGCGCCGACGGCACGCCGGCGACGCAGGCCGCGCAGCGCACGCTCGCCTTGGCCGACGTGGCCGTCTGGGCGGCCGAACTGCGCACCCCATAATCGCGATCTTTCGCCGCGGGCCCGGCCCGCGCGCGCTCACCCGTCAGCCTCGCCCTATGGCCACCCATCTCGACCTCGAAGAACAAGAACAGCTCGACCAGCTGAAAGCCTTCTGGAAGCGCTACGGCAACCTGCTGTCGTGGCTGCTGATCGCCGTGCTCGGCGCGTACGCGGCGTGGAACGGCTGGAACTGGTACCAGCGCGAGCAGGCCGAGAAGTCGGGCGCGATGTTCGATCAGCTCGACCGCGCCGCGCAGGCCGGCGATGCCGAACAGGCCGCTCGCGTGTTCGCCGACATGAAGGAGCGCTACCCGCGCACCGCGTTCACCGAGCAGGGCGGCCTGCTCGCGGCCAAGGCGCAGCTCGACAAGGGCCAGGCCGACGCGGCGCTCGCCTCGCTCGCCTGGGTCGGCGCCAACGCGACCGAGGCCGAGTACCAGACGATCGCGCGGCTGCGTGCCGCCGGCATCCTGCTCGACCAGAAGAAGTACGACGACGCGCTGAAGCAGCTCGACGGCGCCGCGGCGCCCGAGTTCGCCGCGCTCGCGAGCGACCGGCGCGGCGACATCCTGCTCGCGCAGGGCAAGAAGGACGACGCGAAGGCGGCGTTCACGAAGGCCTGGCAAGCGCTCGACGCGAACGTCGGCTACCGCCGCATCGTCGAGGCCAAGCTGACGGCGCTCGGCGCCGCGCCGGTCGACACCGCCAAGGTCGCGGAGGGCGCGAAGTGAGCGCCGCGCGTGCCCGCGCGGTCGGGCCCCGTTCGCTGCTCGCCGCACTGCTCGCGGCCGCGGCGCTGCTCGCCGGCTGCGCCGCGAGCAAGCCCAAGCCCGAACCGCTCGAGCCGCTGACGCCGAAGATCAGCGTGACCAGCGCCTGGACCGGGCGCGTCGATGGCGTGAAGTTCCCGCTCGCGGTGGCAGTGACGCGCGGCGCGTTCACCGTCGCCGGCGACGACGGCACGGTGCTCGCGCTCGAGGCCGAGACCGGCCGCGAGCTGTGGCGCGGCACGGCCGGCGAGAAGCTCAGCGCCGGGGTCGGCAGCGACGGCCGCTTCGCCGGCGTCGTCACGCGCGAGGGCGAACTGGTCGTGTTCGACAAGGGCGTGGTCAAGTGGCGCAAACCGCTCGGCGGCCGCGTCACGACCGCGCCGCTGGTCGCCGGCGAGCGCGTGTTCGTGCTCGGCGTCGACCGCACGGTGCAGGCGTTCGACGCGCTCGACGGCCGCAAGCTGTGGATCCAGCAGCGCCCGGGCGATCCGCTGACGCTGGCGCAGACGGGCGTGCTGTCGGCGTTCAAGGACACGCTGATCGTCGGCCAGGGCCCGCGCATGGCCGGGCTCGACCCGCTGACCGGCACGGTGCGCTGGGACGTGGCGATCGGCGCGCCGCGCGGCGCCAACGAGCTCGAGCGGCTCGCCGATCTCGTCGGCCCGGGGCTGCGCATCAGCGGGCTGATGTGCGCGCGCTCGTTCCAGGCCGCGGTGGGCTGCGTCGACGGCGAAAGGGGTTCGCTGCTGTGGAACAAGAACATCGGCGGGCTCGAGGCGATCGGCGGCGACGATCAGGTGATCATCGCGGGCGACGCGTCGGACCGCATCAACGCGTGGAAGACGATCACCGGCGACGCGGTCTGGAGCAGCGAGAAGCTGCGCTACCGCGGCCTGAGCGCGCCGCTCGTGGTCGGCAAGAGCGTGGTCTTCGGCGATGAAGACGGCACGCTGCACTGGCTCGCGCGCGACACCGGCGAGGCGCAGTTGCGCCTGCCCACCGACGGCAGCGCGGTCATCGCGCAGCCGGTGATGTCGGGCGCGACGCTGCTGGTGGTCACGCGCAAGGGCGGGCTGTACGCCTTCCGGCCGTAGCGGCGCGGGATTGGCGCCACGATGAAACCGGTGATCGCCGTCGTCGGCCGCCCCAACGTGGGCAAGTCGACGCTGTTCAACCGGATGACGAAGAGCCGCGACGCGATCGTCGCCGACTTCGCCGGGCTGACGCGCGACCGCCACTACGGCGACGGCCGCAGCGGGGATCACGAATTCATCGTCGTCGACACCGGCGGCTTCGAGCCCGACAGCACGACCGGCATCGTGAAAGAGATGGCGAAGCAGACGCGCCAGGCCGTGGCCGAGGCCGACGCGGTGATCTTCGTCGTCGACGTGCGCTCGGGCGTCTCGGGCCAGGACCACGACATCGCGCGCTACCTGCGCACGGTGGGCAAGAAGGTGATCCTGGCGGTCAACAAGGCCGAGGGCATGCAGGAGTCGCCGCTGCTGGCCGAGTTCTTCGAGCTCGGCCTCGGCGACCCGCACCCGATCTCGGCCGCGCACGGGCAGGGCATCCGCAGCCTGACCGACGCGGCGCTGGCCGAGTTCGTGTTCGACGCCGAAGACGATGCCGAGCCCGATCCGGCGGCGCCGATCCGCCTGGCCGTCGCGGGCCGGCCGAACGTCGGCAAGTCGACGCTGATCAACACCTGGCTCGGCGAGGAGCGGCTGGTCGCGTTCGACCAGCCGGGCACGACGCGCGACGCGATCAGCGTGCCGTTCGAGCGCGGCGGGCAGCTGTTCGAGCTGATCGACACCGCGGGGCTGCGCCGCAAGGGCAAGGTGTTCGAGGCGATCGAGAAGTTCTCGGTCGTCAAGACGCTGCAGGCGATCGCCGACGCCAACGTCGTGCTGCTGCTGCTCGACGCGACCCAGGGCGTGACCGACCAGGACGCCCACATCGCCGGCTACATCCTCGAGAGCGGCCGCGCGGTGGTGATCGCGGTCAACAAGTGGGACGCCGTCGACGACTACCAGAAGCAGACGCTGGCGCGCTCGATCGAGCAGCGCCTGGCGTTCCTGAAGTTCGCCGAGCTGCTGCACATCTCGGCGATCAAGCGCCAGGGCCTCGGCCCGGTGTGGAAGGCGATCGCCGACGCGCACGCCTCGGCGACCAAGAAGATGCCCACGCCGGTGCTGACGCGGCTGCTGCAGGAGGCCGTCGAGCACCAGGCGCCGAAGCGTGCCGGCGCGTTCCGCCCGAAGCTGCGTTACGCGCACCAGGGCGGCATGAACCCGCCGCTGGTGGTGATCCACGGCAACTCGCTCGACCACGTGACCGACACCTACAAGCGCTTTCTCGAGGGGCGCTTCCGCGCCCACTTCAAGCTCACCGGCACGCCGATGCGGATCGAGATGCGCTCGTCGCGCAACCCGTTCGACAAGGATTGACAAGGCTTCGTGGCCAGCGGCGGCAAAGCCCCCAGACTTGCTGCGCCGCGGCATCGCTGTGTTAACGTGGTCGCTCGTCAACTTACATCACGGAGAATATCGTGAGCAACAAAGGGCAGCTTCTACAAGACCCCTTCCTGAACCTGCTGCGCAAGGAGCACGTTCCGGTTTCGATCTACCTCGTCAACGGGATCAAATTGCAGGGCCACATCGAGTCGTTCGACCAGTACGTGGTGCTGCTGCGCAATACCGTGACGCAGATGGTCTACAAGCACGCGATCTCCACGGTCGTGCCGGGTCGCGCGGTGAATTTCCACGCCGCCGAGCCGAGCGAGCCGGCCGCATGAGCGCCGCACAAGCCAGCTGCCGCACGCCTTGAGTTCCGCCGAGTCGACGGCCCCGGGCGGGCCGGACAACCCCGCCCGGGCGATCCTGGTGGGCGTGGATTTCGGTCGCGGCCAGGCCTTCGACGCGACCCTCGACGAGCTCGCGCTGCTGGCCGAATCGGCCGGCGACGTGGCGGTGGCGCGCGTCATCGCGCGCCGCAAGGCGCCCGACGCGGCGCTGTTCATCGGTTCGGGCAAGGCCGACGAGATCAAGGCGCTGGTCGAAGGCCACCAGGCCGAGGCGGTGCTGTTCGATCAGGCGCTGTCGCCGGCGCAGCAGCGCAACCTCGAGAAGCACCTCGGTGTGGCGGTCGCCGACCGCACGATGCTGATCCTCGAAATCTTCGGCGCGCGCGCGCGCAGCCACGAGGGCAAGCTGCAGGTCGAGCTGGCGCGGCTGCAATACCTGTCGACGCGCCTGGTGCGGCGCTGGAGCCACCTCGAGCGCCAGAGCGGCGGCATCGGCATGCGCGGCGGCCCGGGCGAGGCGCAGATCGAGCTCGACCGCCGCATGATCGGCGAGCGCATCAAGGGCGTGAAGAAGCAGCTCGAGCGCGTCAAGAAGCAGCGCAGCACGCAGCGCCGCGCGCGCGAGCGCAACCAGACCTTCCGCATCTCGCTGGTCGGCTACACCAATGCCGGCAAGTCGACGCTGTTCAACGCACTCGTCAACGCCGAGGCGTACGCCGCCGATCAGCTGTTCGCCACGCTCGACACCACCACGCGCCAGCTGCACCTCGACGGCGAGCGCCGCTCGGTGTCGCTGAGCGACACGGTCGGCTTCATCCGCGACCTGCCGCACAAGCTGATCGAGGCGTTCGAGGCGACGCTGCAGGAGGCCAACGATGCCGATCTGCTGCTGCACGTCGTCGACGCCGCGAGCCCGGTGCTGGCCGAGCAGATGGCCGAGGTGCAGCGCGTGCTGGCCGAGATCGGCGCGAGCGGCATCCCGCAGGTGCTGGTCTACAACAAGCTCGACAACCTGGAAGACACGCAGCGCCCGCGCGGCCACCGCGACGTGCTCGAGATCGACGCCGGCGTGCGCGTGCCGCGCGTGTTCGTCAGCGCCCGCACCGGCGAAGGCCTGCCCGAACTGCGCGCGCTGCTCGGCGAAGCCCTGCAGGGCACGCTCGACGGCTTCTTGAACGTGGCGTCGGCGGCCCCAGATGAACGGCACGCGTCGTCGGACGGCGACGTCGATGCCCGCGATGACGATGCTGCCGAAGCGGCCACGGCCCCCCACCACCTTCTCGCCTGAGACCATGAGCGCATCGAATTCCCATGGCCTGCGCCAGCGCACGCGCGCTCGGCTCGCCGGCTGGCTGCTGAGCAACGGCCGCGGCGACGGCCCGCCCGACCTCGACGAGCTGTGGCGCGACTTCAACCGCAAGCTCAGCGGCCTGTTCGGCGGCAAGGGCGGCACGCCGCGCAACGACGGCCCGGGTGATGGCGGCGGCGGGCCGAACTTCCAGCCCGACATGAAGAGCGCCGGCGTCGGGGCCGGTCTGGTCGCCGGCGTCGTGGCGCTGATCTGGCTCGGCAGCGGCTTCTTCATCGTGCAGGAAGGGCAGCAGGCGGTCGTCACCTCGTTCGGCAAGTACAGCCACACCGCCGAGGCCGGCTTCCAGTGGCGCATGCCGTATCCGTTCCAGGCCAACGAGATCGTCAACTTCACGCAGCTGCGCTCGACCGAGGTCGGCCGCAACGCGGTGATCGCCGCCACCGGGCTGCGCGACTCGTCGATGCTGACGCAGGACGAGAACATCGTCGACATCCGCTTCACCGTGCAGTACCGGCTGAAGGACGCGCGCGCGTTCCTGTTCGAGAACCGCGACGCGGAAGCCGCGGTCACGCTCGCGGCCGAATCGGCGGTGCGCGAGATCGTCGGCAAGAGCCGCATCGACTCGGTGCTGTACGAGCAGCGCGACGCGATCGCCACCGAGCTCGCGAAATCGGTGCAGGGCCAGCTCGACCGGCTCAAGGCCGGCATCGTGATCGTCAACATCAACGTCCAGAGCGTGCAGCCGCCCGAGCAGGTGCAGGCGGCGTTCGAGGACACGCTGAAGGCCGGCCAGGACGGCGACCGCCTGAAAAAGGAAGGCCTAGCCTACGCGAGCGACGTGATCCCGAAGGCGCAGGGCAGGTCGGCGCGCCTGCGCGAGGAGGCCGAGGCCTACAAGGCGCGCGTCGTCGCGCAGGCCACCGGCGATGCGCAGCGCTTCGCCAGCGTGCTGGCCGAGTACCAGAAGGCGCCGGCGGTGACGCGCGACCGCATGTACATCGACACGATGCAGCAGGTCTACACCAATGTCAGCAAGGTGCTGATCGATGCGCGCGGCAGCGCGAATCTGCTGTCGCTGCCGCTCGACAAGCTGCTGCAGCAATCGGGCGCGGCGTCGCCGACGGTCGTGACGCCGACGCCGGCGGCCGAGACCGCGCCGCCGGCTGTCCCGGGCGACGCCCGCTCGCGCGACAACGCGCGCAGCCGCGACCGCGAGACCCGCTGAAACGCGCCGGAGAACAAGAACATGAATCGCATCGTCCTCGTCGTCGGCGCGCTGCTGCTGGGCCTGATGTTGCTGTCGTCGACGCTGTTCGTCGTCGACCAGCGCCAGGTCGCGGTGGTCTACGCGCTCGGCGAGATCAAGGAAGTGATCCAGGAGCCGGGGCTGAAGTGGAAGCTGCCGCCGCCGTTCCAGAACGTCATCTTCCTCGATCGTCGCATCCAGACCATGGACAGCCCGGAGACCCGGCCGATCTTCACTGCCGAAAAGAAGAGCCTGGTGATCGACTGGCTGGTCAAGTGGCGCATCACCGACCCGAAGCAGTTCATCCGCAACAACGGCTCCGACATGCGCAGCCTCGAGACGCGGCTGAGCCCGATCGTGCACGCGGCGTTCAACGAAGAGGTCACGAAGCGCACCGTCGGCGAGGTGCTGTCGACCGCGCGCGACAAGGTCATGCAGGACGTGCGCGGTCGTCTCGCCGATGAAGCCAAATCGTTCGGCATCGAGATCCAGGACGTGCGCATCAAGCGCGTCGACTTCGTCGCCAACATCACCGATTCGATCTACAGCCGCATGGCCTCGGAGCGCAAGCAGGTCGCGAACCAGCTGCGCGCGACCGGCGGTGCCGAGGGCGAGAAGATCAAGGCCGACGCCGACCGGCAGGTCGAGGTGATCGTCGCCGAGGCGTATCGCGACGCGCAAAAGGTGCAGGGCGAAGGCGATGCCAAGGCCTCGGCCATCTTCGCCGAGGCGTTCGGTCGCGATCCGCAGTTCGCCAAGTTCTATCGCAGCTTGGGCGCCTATCGCGCGAGTTTCCGCAACAAGACCGATTTGATGATCGTCGACCCGGGCAGTGAATTCTTCCAGTCGATGCGTGGCGCGGCCGCGCAGGCAGCACCCGCGGCCGCGGCGGCACCGAAGAAGAAGTAGCCGGTGCCCGAGTCGCCCGGCGTCTGGGACATGCTGCTCGGCGCGTTCGCGCTGATGCTCGTCGTCGAGGGCCTGCTGCCGTTCATCAGCCCGCCGAAGTGGCGCGGCGTGTTCGAGCGTGCCACGCGCCTGAGCGACGGGCAGATCCGCTTTCTGGGGTTGTCGAGCATGCTCGCCGGCATCGCGCTGCTCTGGCTGTTTCTGACCTGAGCGTCTCAGCTGAGCAGCGTGCGGCGGCGCTGGGGCACGCCGGTACAATGCCGTTTTTAACCCCCCGGCGTTTGTCCATGTCTTCTGCTTGGCTGTTGCCCGAGCACATTGCCGACGTGCTGCCCGCGCAGGCGCGGCACATCGAAGAGCTGCGCCGCGGCCTCATCGACGTGGCCCGCAGCTACGGTTGCGAGCTGGTGATGCCGCCGCTGCTCGAGCACCTCGAGTCGCTGCTGTCGGGCACCGGCCACACGCTCGATCTGCGCACCTTCAAGCTCGTCGATCAGCTCAGCGGCCGCACGCTCGGCGTGCGCGCCGACAGCACGCCGCAGGTCGCGCGCATCGACGCGCACCTGCTCAACCGCACCGGCGTGGCGCGCCTGTGCTACTGCGGTCCGGTGCTGCACGCGCTGCCGGCCGGGCTGCACGCGACGCGCGAGCCGCTGCAGTTCGGCGCCGAGATCTACGGCCACGCCGGCCTCGAGGCCGACCTCGAGGTGCAGGATCTCGCGCTCGATTGCCTGCGCCGCGCCGGCCTCACGGGCGTGGTGCTCGACCTCGGCGACGCGCGCATCGTGCGCGCGCTGCTCGCCGGCGTGATGGTCGATGCCGAGCGGCTCGAGCAGGTCTACGCGGCGCTCGCGGCAAAAGACGCGCCGGCACTGCGCGCCGCGTCGCAAGGCTTCGACGCCGAGCCGCGCGCGGCACTGCAGGCGCTGCTCAAGCTCTACGGCGGCGCCGAGATCCTCGACATCGCGCAGCGCGAGCTGCCGGCGGGGCCGGCGGTGCAACAGGCGCTGGCCGATCTGCGCTGGCTCGCCCAGCGCGTCGCGCAGGCCCACCCCGAGGTGGCGGTCGGATTCGATCTCGCCGACATCGGCGGCAATGGCTACTACAGCGGCGCGCGCTTTGCCGCCTTCGTCGCCGGCTCGCCCGATGCGATCGCGCGCGGCGGCCGCTACGACGAGGTCGGCGCGGCGTTCGGGCGCAACCGCGCGGCGGTCGGCTTCAGCCTCGACCTGAAGGCGCTGGCCGCCATCGCGCCGGCCGGGCCGCTGCACGCGGCGATCCGCGCGCCGTGGGCCGAAGACGCCGCGCTGCGTGCGCGCGTGCGCGAGCTGCGCGAGCAGGGCGAGACCGTGGTGCGCGTGCTGCCGGGGCACGAACACGAGGCGCAGGAGTTCGCCTGCGATCGCGAGCTCGTCAGCGCAGCCGGCGCCTGGAGCGTGCGCGCGTTGTGAGCGCGCGGCACACGACTCACAGCCGGCACGGTTTCATTCCCAGGACGTATTCGACATGCAAACAGTGAACGCGCGCGCCGACCGATCGGGCGCCGGCCGCAACGTGGTCGTCGTCGGCACCCAGTGGGGCGACGAGGGCAAGGGCAAGGTGGTCGACTGGCTGACCGACCACGCGCAGGCGGTGGTGCGCTTCCAGGGCGGCCACAACGCCGGCCACACGCTCGTGATCAAGGGCATCAAGACGGCGCTGCAGCTGATCCCGTCGGGCATCATGCGCGACGGCGTGGCGTGCTACATCGGCAACGGCGTGGTCGTCGACCCGACGCATCTGCTGGGCGAGATCGAGCGGCTCGAGAAGATCGGCGTCGAGGTGCGCTCGCGGCTGTTCCTCAGCGAATCGTGCCCGCTGATCCTGCCGTTTCACGTCGCCGTCGACCAGGCGCGCGAGGCGCTGCGCGAGAGCAGCGGCGCCGGCAAGATCGGCACCACCGGCAAAGGCATCGGCCCGGCCTATGAGGACAAGGTCGCGCGGCGCGCGCTGCGCGTGCAGGACCTGAAGCATCCGCAGCGCTTCGCGAGCAAGCTGCGCGAGCTGCTCGAGCTGCACAACATCGCGCTCGGCGGCTACCTGAAGTCGAAGCCGCTCGAGTACCGGCCGATCTACGACGACGCGATGCAGATCGCCGAGCAGTTGAAGCCGATGCTCGCCGACGTCGGCTACACGCTGCACACCGCGAACCGCGCCGGCGCGAACATCCTGTTCGAGGGCGCGCAGGGCACGTTGCTCGACATCGACCACGGCACCTACCCGTACGTCACGTCGAGCAACTGCGTCGCGGGCAACGCGGCGGCCGGCGCCGGCGTCGGCCCGGACCTGCTGCATTACATCCTCGGCATCACGAAGGCCTACACCACGCGCGTGGGCAGCGGCCCGTTCCCGACCGAGCTGCCGATGGACGAGCCGGGCACCGTCGGCCACCACCTGTCGACGGTCGGCCAGGAGCGCGGCACCGTCACCGGCCGGCCGCGCCGCTGCGGCTGGCTCGATGCCGCGCTGCTGAAGCGCTCGGTGATCATCAACGGGCTGTCGGGCCTGTGCATCACGAAGCTCGACGTGCTCGACGGGCTGCCCGAGATCAAGGTCTGCGTCGGCTACGAGCTCCACGGCCGGCGCATCGACATCCTGCCGCTCGACGCCGACGACATCGCCGCATGCGTGCCAATCTACGACACCTTCGACGGCTGGACCGACAGCACCTTCGGCGTCACCGAATGGGACCGCCTGCCGACGAACGCGCGCCGCTACCTCGAGCGCGTGCAGGCGCTGATCGGCGCGCCGATCGACATGGTCTCGACCGGGCCCGGCCGCGAGCACACGATCGTGCTGCGCCACCCGTACCAGGCCTGAGCGCGGCTTGGCTATCCTTTCTCGCCAATTGCTTCCACCGATCCCCGAGGACACCGCATGCTGACCGACGACGGCAAACACCTGTACGTGAGCTGGGACGAATACCACATGCTGACCGAGCGGCTGGCGCTGAAGATCGCCGGCTCGGGCTGGGAGTTCGACCAGATCCTGTGCCTGGCGCGCGGCGGCATGCGGCCCGGCGACGTGATCTCGCGGGTATTCGACAAGCCGCTGGCGATCATGTCGACGAGCTCGTACCGCGCCGAGGCCGGCACGATCCAGGGCCGGCTCGACCTGGCAAAGTACATCACGATGCCGAAGGGCGAGCTGGCGGGCCGCGTGCTGCTGGTCGACGACCTGTCCGACTCCGGCATCACGCTGCGCGCGGTGGTCGACCGGCTGCGCGGCATGCCCTCGATCAGCGAGCTGCGCTCGGCGGTGATCTGGACCAAGGGCGTGTCGAACTACATGCCCGACTACTATGTCGAACTGCTGCCGACGAGCCCGTGGATCCACCAGCCGTTCGAGGAATACGACAACATGCGGCCGGACGCGCTGGCGAAGAAGTTCGTTATTTGAGGCGCAGCAGTTTGAGTCGAAACAGGCAGAGCGCCGCATCGGCGCGCCGAAAAACAAAAAGGCCAGCGTTCTCACGCCGGCCTCTCACATCTACCCTCACTTCATCTTTCCCCACTTGCCGTGGTGCCCAGGAAGGGACTCGAACCCCCACGGAGTTACCCGCTAGTACCTGAAACTAGTGCGTCTACCAATTCCGCCACCTGGGCATTTCAGGAAGTCTTGGACTATATCATCAAAACAAACACATTCAATCAAACGAACCCCGTCGGCGCCGAGCTGATGGCCGAGGTCGAGGGCACGGTGCAAGGGCACCGCGACGGACACGGTTTCGTCGTGCGCGACGACCGCCAGGCCGACCTCTATCTGTCGCAGCAGGAGATGCGCGCGGTGCTGCACCGCGATCGCGTCAAGGCGCGCATCGTGCGCTACGACCGCAAGGGCCGGCCCGAGGGCCGCGTCCTCGAGATCCTCGAGCGGCGGCGCAGCCCGATCATCGGCCGGCTGCTGCACGAGAGCGGCGTCTGGCTCGTCGCACCCGAAGACAAGCGCTACGGCCAGGACATCCTGATCCCGAAGAACGCGATCGCCAACGCGAGCGCGGGCCAGGTGGTCGCGATCGAACTGACCGAATCGCCGTCGATGTACTCGCAGCCGGTCGGTCGCGTGACCGAGGTGCTCGGCGAGATCGACGACCCGGGCATGGAGATCGAGATCGCGGTGCGCAAGTACGAGGTGCCGCACCAGTTCTCGCCCGAGGCGCTGTCGCAGGCCGCGGCGCTGCCCGACAAGATCCGCGCGATCGACCGCAAGCACCGCATCGACCTGACCGACGTCGCCCTCGTGACGATCGACGGCGAGGACGCGCGCGACTTCGACGACGCGGTGTTCTGCGAGCCCGCGAAGATCGGCCGCGTCAAGGCCAACAACGGCTGGCGCCTGATCGTCGCGATCGCCGACGTGAGCCACTACGTGAAGCCGGGCGAGCCGATCGACGACGACGCCTACGAGCGCGCGACCTCGGTCTACTTCCCGCGCCGCGTGATCC
>DATMIN010000463.1:0-12804 GCA_035554275.1 Burkholderiaceae bacterium | reverse complement strand
GCGGCAGGCCGCGCTCGAGCCAGCGCGGCGTGATCGCGTCGCCGGCGCTGGTGATCGACAGCGCCGTGGGCATCCCCTGCGCGTCGAGGCTGGCGCGCAGCACGGCCACGCCGGCGGGGCGGTAGAAGTCGTGGGTGAAATCTTCCTCGCGCGGCCAGACCAGCTGCACCGGCCGGCCGCCGCACTCGAGCGCGATCCGCACCGCCTGGCCGATGAAGTCGACATCGAGGCGGCGCCCGAAGCCGCCGCCGAGGTAGGTGACGTGGAGCGTGACCGCGCTCTCGTCGACACCGGCCGCGCGCGCCGCGATCGCGCGCGCAGCGCTCGGAATCTGCGTCGGCGCCCAGACCTCGACGCGGCCGTCGGCGACGCGCGCGGTGCAGTTGATCGGCTCCATCGTCGCGTGCGCCAGATAGGGCGCGCGGTAGACCCGCTCGAGCGTGCGCGCGGCGCGGCGCTCGGCCGCGGCCACGTCGCCGCGGGTGTGGAACGCCAGGCCGCCGTTCGAGGCCGCGGCGTCGCGCGCCGTGCGCTCGAGCGCGTCGACGATCGCGGCGCTCGACAGCACGCCGGCCGGCGGCGCCTGCCACGCAACCGTCAGCGCCTGCGCGCCGCGCTGCGCATGCCAGGTGCTGCGGCCGACGACCGCGAGCGCCGCGGTCGAGCCGGCATAGGGCCCCAGCCGCACGACGCGCTCGACGCCGGGCAGCTTCATGGCCGCGCTCGAATCGACCGCGCCCGGGCTGCCGCCGAGCATCGGGCAGTGGCGAATCACCGCGTAGACCTGATTCGGTTGGCGCACGTCGAGACCGAAGCGCGCGCTGCCGTCGACCTTGGCCGGCACGTCGCTGCGCGGCGCGGGCGTGCCGACGAGGCGCCACTCGGCGCGCGGCTTGCGGGCCACGTCGCCGGGCGGCGTGGCGGCCGCGGCCTTCGCGAACTGGCCGAAGTGGCCGCTCGGCCCCGAGGCGTGGCTGACGATGCCATCGGCCACGCTCAGCTCGGCGAGCGGCAGCCGCCAGGCGAGCGAGGCCGCGCGCAGCAATTGCGCGCGCGCGGTGGCGGCGGCCAGGGGCAGCACCTCCCACGCATCGGCGATCGTCGACGAGCCGCCGGTCACGCTGACGCCGAGTTCGCGCGCGGTCTTCGCGACGAGCCACTGGCCGGCGCGCACCGTGCTCGTCTCGCGGCCCGGCTCGGCGTCGCGCGGGTGGAACGGCAACCCGGCGACGAACATCGCGACGTTGCCGTAGATCGCCTGCGGCCCGGCCGGCACGAGCCGCACCTTGGCGAGCGGCACGTCGAGCTCTTCGGCGACCAGCATCGCGAGCGCGGTGTGCACGCCCTGGCCCATCTCGCTGCGGTGCATCGCGAGGATCACCGTGCCGTCGGCGCCGATGCCGATCCAGCCGTTCAGGCCGATCTCGTCGGCCGCGAGCAGCTGCGTGTCGGCCGCGCCGAGCCGGCTGCGCGGCGGCGCGAGGCCCCAGCCGACGACGAGCGCAGTGGCCGCGCCCGCGCCGCTCAAAATGAGCGTGCGACGTCTCATGCGCGGCGGCGCGGCGCGCTCGGCACCGATGCAGGCCGCAGTGTCGCCGCGGCGCTCTTGATCGCCTCGCGCACCCGCGGCGTCGTGCCGCAGCGGCAGATGTTCGTGATGGCCGCGTCGATGTCGGCGTCGCTCGGGTCGGGGCGGCGCGCGAGCAGCGCGGCCGCGGCCATCAGCAGGCCGCTCTGGCAGTAGCCGCACTGCGGCACCTGGTGCGCGATCCACGCGCTCTGCAGCGGGTGCGGCCGCTGCGCGCTGCCGAGCGCCTCGATCGTGACGATGCGCTTGCCGGCGAGCGCGCCGAGCGGCGCGACGCACGAGCGCACCGCGTCGCCGTCGACCAGCACGGTGCACGCGCCGCAGGCGCCGACGCCGCAGCCGAACTTCGTGCCGGTGAGATTCAGCACGTCGCGCAGCGCCCACAGCAGCGGCATCGCGGGGTCGACCGCGGCATCGTCGAGCGCGCGCGGCTGGCCGTTGATCGACAGGTTCACGAATCAGCCCCGCGGCGCCGCGCGACGATCGGCAGCGTCAATCCGGGATCACCGGCTCGACCAGCGTCGCGAGCTGCGCGAGCGATTCCTGCCAGCCGAGGTAGCACATCTCGACCGGGATCGCGGCCGGGATGCCGGCCTGCGTGATGCTCACATCGGTGCCGCACGAGACCGCGCGCAGCACGACCGTCGTTTCCATCTCGCCGGGCAGGTTCGGGTCGTCGAAGGTGTCGCTGTAGCGGATGCGCTCGTTCGGCACGAGTTCGCGGTATTCGCCGCCGAACGAATGGCCGTGGCCGCTCGAGAAGTTGCTGAACGACATCTTGAACGTGCCGCCCACCCGCGCATCCATCTGATGGACGGTGCAGGTGAAGCCGTACGGCGGCAGCCACTTGGCCATCGCGGCGGCGTCGAGGAAGGCGCGGTAGACCCGCTCCGGCGGGGTTCGCAGCACGCGGTGAAGTTGCACGGTGTTGGTGGGCATGATCGTTGGCAATCGGTGGCAGAGGACGGCCCTCTGACTCTACGACGATCGAGCCGGGCCGCAATCGTCACCCGGCCTTCACTTCTGGTAGCGCGGCTGGTACAGCTGCACCTTGAAGTCGCCCGGTACCTCGAAGAACGTGACCAGGCCGTAGCCGTGGTCTTCGACGCCCTGCGTGAACACGACGCCGCGCGCCGTCAGCGTGGCCACCGTCTGCTCGATGTCGTCGCAGTAGAACGAAAGCTCGGCGGTGCCCGAGGGCACGCCGCCGCCCTCGATCGGGTGCACGCCGAGGTCGGCCTCGGGCGCGTCGAAGATCAGCCAGCCGCCGCCGACATCGGTGCCCTTCAGGTCGAGCTTGTCGCGCAGGAAGGCGCGCAGCGCCTCGGCCTGCGACGAATAGAACATCGCATGCATGCCGCGGATCATGGGAACTCCTTTCGACGACGCCGACAGGGGGAGCGCAGGATGCCACGCGCGCCGCGCGGTGCCTAGCCCCAGCGCGCCGCATCAGTCCAGCACGACCTCGGTCCGCACCGCGCCGGCGCGCTCGGCGCGCGCCGTCAGCGCGAGCCGCGTGCCGGGCGGCGCGCGTACCACCCACTCGACGACCGCGCGATCACCGGTGACCTCGCGGTTCGGCAGGAAGGCCTGCTGCGACGCCTTCGGCGCGTGGCCCTCGAGTTGCGGGCCCTCGATGCGCGGCTTGCCGCCGATCAGCGCGATCGACGGTTCGTTCTCGGGCAGGTGGAGCTCGAAGATCACGCCGCGCACCACCTTGCGCGCCAGCGCCCGCTTGCTCACGTAGGCCGGCAGCCAGCCGGCGTTGCCGACCGCGAAGCGGATGCGCCAGGTGTCGCCGCCGAGCGCGCGCACCTCGGTGCGCAGCAGCTCGAGCTTGGGCAGGCTCAGCGCGATCCGGTTCATCCATGCCGGGAAGCGCTCGACCTCCTTCTCGCGCAGGTGCGGCGGCGGATTGCGCCAGAAGTTCATCTTGTCCCAGCCGCCGATCTCGACCGCGCCGAGCTGCGGGTGCTGGAACGGCTGCCAGTCGACGTGCGCCAACCCGCCGCAGTGCTCGTCGCTCCACTTCAGCAGCTTCAGGTCGTCGCCCTCCGGGTGCTCGCGGTACCAGTCGATCCATTTGTAGTCGGTGATGCCGGCAGCGCGATTCGGGGCCCACAGCTCGACCACCCAGAACAGCGCGCCGAGGTGCTCGTAGAGCCAGTCCTGCGTGCCGCCGATCGTCTCCTTCGGGTGG
This sequence comes from Burkholderiaceae bacterium, assembly GCA_035554275.1. GTDB lineage: Bacteria > Pseudomonadota > Gammaproteobacteria > Burkholderiales > Burkholderiaceae_C > LMDS01. Next base: position 9,016 of record DATMIN010000463.1, on the reverse strand, counting down.
TACTTGAAGTCGTGCCAGATGCTGATCGCCGGGTAGCCGGTGAGCTCGCTGCCGAGCGCGCTGAAGCGCTTGATCGACCACAGGTCCTCGGGGATCATGTCGTCGTCGGCCATCGTGCCCATCGGCCGCAGGATCACGCCGCTGTGCGTGTGGTAGCTGATCGCCGCGCCGATGTTCGGGTGCGCGAGCACGAAGTCGACCATCGCCTTGACCTCGGGCTCGCTGGTCGGGTAGGCGCCGGCGCCGACCTGCTCGAACTCCTGGCGCCAGAACGCCGGGAAGTTGCGGTTCAGGTCGAGGCCTTCGGGGTCCTTGTTGACGTTGATCGTCAGGCCGTCGAAGTGCGTGAGCATGCCCTCGGGCATCAGCCGGTAATAGGTGCCGCCGAACTCGCCCGGCGCGCGCGCCACCATCAGGCGCGGCTCGCGCTCGCAGACCTTGTAGCCGCCGTGCGGGTCGGGGATGCGCATCGACAGCACGCGGCCGTCGCCGTCGATGTCTTCGACGTTCAATCCTTCGACCGGCTCTTCGTCGTACGGCCAGCGCCGCGTGCTCGAGCGGATGTGGCGCGGCTTGTCGGCCAGCGCGAGCTCGGCGCCGTCGGGGTTCAGGCGCGGGCACAGGTAGATCGTGCGCGTGTCGAGCAGCTGCGTCACCTCGGCGTCGCGGCCGAACGCCGTGACGAGCCGGTGCAGGTAGTACAGCACCGCGGTGCTCGCGGTCAGCTCGGCGGCGTGGATGTTGCCGTCGGCCCAGAACGCGGGCTTGTCGGCGGCGGCGCCGGTGGCGGTGTTGGTGACGGTCGCGACCCAGATGTCGCGGCCCTCGAAGCTCTTGCCGATCGACGCCACCGCGACCAGCTCGGGGTGCGCGTCGGCATAGTCGAACAGCAGCCGCGTCAGCGCGTCATGGCGGTAGAAGGTGTCGAAGCGCGGGCTCGGGGTGGCGGCGGTGGTCATGCGGTGGAACTTCTCTCGGTGGCTGTTGGGCGCTCAGACCGACAGCGGCGCGCCGCCCTCGAACACGCGCATTTCGCCGGGCGCGAACGCGATCCAGGGTTCGTCCTTCGTCAGCGGCTCGGTCACGATGACCGCGACGCGGTCGCGCGCCGAGGTGTGCTCGGCGAAGTCGACGGTCACGTCCTCGTCCTGCAGCGAGGCGCGTGTGAACGGGTGCTGGCGCACCAGGTGGTGCAGCTGCGTCGAGCAGTGCGCCCACAGCGCCTGGCCGTTGCTCAGCATGAAATTGAACGTGCCGTGCGCGGCCGGCACCGGCGCGAGCTCGCGCAGCGTCGCGGTCAGCTCGGGCGTCGGCGGCACGCTCGCGTGCGCCTTGGCCAGCTCCTGCATCAGCCAGCAGAACGCGCGCTCGCTGTCGGTCTCGCCGACCGGGCGGAACGCGCCGTGCAGGCGCGGCGCGAAGCCCTTCAGGTCGCCGTTGTGCGCGAACACCCAGTAGCGGCCCCACAGCTCGCGCACGAACGGGTGCGTGTTGGCGAGCGCGACGCTGCCCTGCGTGGCCTTGCGGATGTGCGCAACGATGTTCTCGCTGCGGATCGGAAAGCGCCGCACCATCTCGGCCACCGGCGACTCGCGCGCGCTCTGCGCGTCGACCATCAGACGCACGCCGGCGCCCTCGAAGAACGCGATGCCGAAGCCGTCCTTGTGCTCGTGCGCGCGGGTGGCGAAACCGGTGAAGCTGAACATCACGTCGGTCGGCGTGTTGGCGTTCAGGCCGAGCAGCTGGCACATCGCGGTATCAGCGCCGGTCGAGGAACAGCCGCGCGATGCCCTTGGCGCTGACGAGATTGCCCGGGTTGCTGGTCTCGTTGAGCACGCCGCTCATGCGCCGCACGATGCGCGGGTTGCCTTGCGCGCGCCAGATCAGCAGGTCAGCGAGCCACGGATGGGTGTTGACGATGTTGGCGCGCTCGTACAGGTCGAAGCGCGGCTTGAGCGCGCGCAGGCGCGCTTCGTAGTCGGCGCGCACCGCGGCGTCGGCGTCGGCGCGGGTACGCGCGTCGGCCCAGGCCTCCGCGCTGCCGGCGAGCACCGCCTCGGCGGCGTGCAGCCCGGTCTCGAGCGCCTTGCCGATGCCCTCGCCGGTGAACGAATAGGTGCTGCCCGCGGCCTCGCCGACGACGAGCAGCCCGGGCCGCGTGTACTTCGCGCCTTCGAGCGTGCAGCGCAGAGGCGCGCCCTTCATCGGCCCGAGCAGCGTGCCGCCGCGCATCAGCTCGCGCGCCGGCGCGTAGACGCGCTGGAAGTCGCTCATCACCTCGTTGAGGTTCAGCGCGCGCTTCACGAAGCGGCCGCCGCGGCGCCGGCTGTGGCTGTCGGCGCTGCCCACGCCGATGTTGAAGACGCCGTCGCGGCACGGGAAGATCCAGCCATAGCCCGGCGTCAGCGCGCGGTGCCAGACGATCTCGAGCGCGCTGATGCGGCCGACCATCGCGGCGTTCTTCACGTAGCCGCGCAGCGCGACGCCGCTCGGCGTCTGGCGCTGCGCCATGCCGGCCGCCATCAGCGCCTGCGGCACCGCGCCGCTGGCCAGCAGCAGCCAGCGTGCGCGCACCTCGCGCAGCGCGCCGCCGTGCTGCAGCTTCGCACCGACGACGCTGCCGGCCGCTTCGAGCGTGCCGACGAAGCGCGCCGGCGCGAACATCCGCGCGCCGGCGGCGACCGCGCCGCGGCAGACGATCTCGTCGAGCTGCTTGCGCGGCAGCACCGCGAGCTCGCCAGGGACGTCGATGCGCCCGCCGCGCGGGCCGATGCAGCCGACGAAGCCACTCGCTTGCGCCTGCGCCATCACCGCGTCGAACAGGCCGAGGCGGCGCAGCGCGTGGTGCGCGTCGGGGATCAGGCCGTCGCCGCAGACCTTGTCGCGCGGGAACGCGTGCTGGTCGGCGAGCACCACGTCGAGCCCGGCCTGGGCCAGCGTCAGCGCCGCGGCGCTGCCGGACGGGCCGGCGCCGACGACGAGCACGTCGCAGGCGGCGGGAAGGGTGTCGAAGCCGAGATTCATCGGGCGTGGACGGTAGCAGGCCGGCCGCAGGCCGGCAAATCCGCGGAGTTCATCGACGCAGCCCGAGGCGGCGCGCGAACACGGCGGCCTGTTCGCGCAGCAGGATCTTCAGCGTGCCGCCAAAGATCGCCGGGCCGAACTCGGCGGACTCGTGCGCGAGCGCCGGCATGGGGTGATGGTCCAGCAAAGGCGGCGGCATTCAGCGTGGCGGCGCGGCCATCGCGGCGGCGGCCGGCGCGCGCGGCGCCTTCATCCGCAGCGCCGCGGCCACGGCCACCGCGGTGATCAGCCCGATCAGCACGAAGGTCTCGTGGAACGCGCGCACCGCGTCGTCGGCGTGGTGCTGCAGGCGCCATTCGAGCACGATGCCGACGAGGCTGATGCCGACGGCGCCGCCGAGCTGGCGCATGAAGTTGATCGTGCTCGCGCCCTGCGAGATGAAGCTGTCGGGCAGGCCGCGCATCGCGCCGACATTCAGTGACGGCAGCACGAAACCCAGGCCGATGCGGCCGATGATGGCCCACGCGACGATCCACCACAGCGAGCTCTGCGGCCCGACCGTGACCATCAGCAGGAACGACGCCGCCAGCAGCGCCAGCCCGAACCCGACGATGCGGCCGAACGGCAGCCGGTCGGTCAGCCGCCCGGCGACGGGAATCGTCAGCGCGAGCACGATGCCGGCCGGCAGCAGCGCGGCGCCGGCCTGGCTCGGCGGCAGGCGCAGCGCGATCTGCATGAACACCGGCACGAGGTAGGTCGAGCCGAACAGCGCCATGCCGTAGATGAACGCGACCACGCCGCCGAGCGCGAAGTTGGCGTGGCCGAACAGGCGCAGCTCCATCAGCGGGCGGGCGCCGCGCTTCTGGTGGAACACGAAGCCGATCAGTGCGGTCGCGCTGCACGCGAGCAGCGCCCCGCCGAGCGCGCGCGACGCGCCGTGCAGCTGCACCATGCCGTTGAGCAGCGACAGCACCGCGACCGCGACGAGCACGAGCCCGATCACGTCGAGCCGCGCGCCGCCGCGCTCGGCCGGCAGCCCGCCCGGCGCGGTGATCGGCAGGTAGCGGCGCGCCAGCGGCAGCGCGGCGAGGCAGAACGGCACGACGACGAAGAAGACCCCGCGCCAGCCGAACCACTCGACCAGCACGCCGCCCACCGTCGGCCCGATCGCCGGCGCGAGCACCACGCCGAAGCCGAAGATGCCCATCGCCTTGCCCTGCTCGTGACGCTCGAACGCGTGCAGCACGATGATCGCCGGGATCGGCTGCAGCACGCCGGCCGCCAGGCCCTCGGCGACGCGCATCGCGAGCACCAGCTCGAACCACTGGCTCAGCCCGCCGATCACGCCGCCGGCCAGCAGCAACGCGACGACGGCGATGTAGGTGTGGCGGTAGCCGAAGCGCTGCAACAGCCACGGCGTCGTCAGCATCGACAGCGTCATCGCCGCCATGAAGCCGGCCGAGAGCCACTGCGCACGCTCCTGGCCGAGGTGGAAGACGCGGCTGATGTCGGGCACCGCGACGTTGACGATCGTCGACGCCATGATCGCCGCCATCGTGCCGATCATCACCGTCAGCAGCACCAGCCAGCGGTAGCGCGGCCCGAAGCGCTGCGTCAGGCCGGCGCGGGAATGGGGATGGGGAGCGGCGTCGGTGGTCATTCGGGAACCGCCGCTGGCGCGGCGGTTGGGCGGGCGGCACCGATTGTGCCGCGCCGTGCGAACCCGAGCGGCGCACGCCCGCTCAGCCGGCCGCGGCCTTGACCTTCAACCGCCACGCATGCAGCAGCGGCTCGGTGTAGCCGCTGGGCTGCGCCAGGCCCCTGAAGACGAGGTCGTGCGCGGCCTGGTACGCGGCCGACTCCTTGAAGCGGCCGGCCATCACGCGATAGGCCGGGTCGTCGGCGTTCTGCACGTCGACGACCTCGGCCATGCGCTTGAGCGTCGCGTTCACGTCCTTCTTCGTCACCACGCCGTGCAGCAGCCAGTTCGCGATGTGCTGGCTGCTGATGCGCAGCGTCGCGCGGTCTTCCATCAGGCCGATGTTGTGGATGTCGGGCACCTTCGAGCAGCCCACGCCCTGGTCGACCCAGCGCACGACGTAGCCGAGGATGCCCTGGGCGTTGTTGTCGAGTTCCTGGCGGCGCTCGGCCGCCGACCACTTCGCCTTCTTGACGACCGGCACCGTCAGCAGCCCGTCGAGCAGCGCCGGCGCGGCGGCCGCGGCGTCGACCTTCTCGAGCGACTTCTGCACCGCGGCCACGTCGACCTGGTGGTAGTGCAGCGCGTGCAGCGTCGCCGCGGTCGGGCTCGGCACCCACGCGGTGTTCGCACCCGCGCGCGGGTGCGCGATCTTCTGCTGCAGCATCGCCGCCATCAGGTCGGGCATCGCCCACATGCCCTTGCCGATCTGGGCCTTGCCGCGCAGCCCGCAGGACAGGCCGACGATCACGTTGTTGCGCTCGTAGGCGGCGATCCAGTCGCTGCCCTTCATGTCGCCCTTGCGCAGCATCGGCCCGGCCTGCATCGCGGTGTGCATCTCGTCGCCGGTGCGGTCGAGAAAGCCGGTGTTGATGAACGCGACGCGGTCGGCCGCGGCCGCGATGCACGCCTTCAGGTTGACGCTGGTGCGGCGCTCCTCGTCCATGATGCCGAGCTTCACGGTCGCGGTCGGCAATCCCAGCATCGACTCGACGCGAGCGAACAGCTCGCTCGCGAACGCGACCTCGGCCGGCCCGTGCATCTTCGGCTTGACGATGTAGACCGAGCCCTCGCGCGAGTTGACGACGCCGTTCGCGCCATGGCGCTTCAGGTCGTGCAGCGCGATCGTCGTCGTGACCACCGCGTCGAGGATGCCTTCGGGGATCTCGCGGCGCTCCGCGCCGTACAGGATCGCCGGGTTCGTCATCAGGTGGCCGACGTTGCGCACGAACAGCAGCGAGCGGCCGTGCAGCGTGGCCGCGCCTTTGCCGTCGGGCGCGGTGTAGACGCGGTCCGGGTTCAGGCCGCGGGTGAAGGTCTGGCCGCCCTTCGTGACCTGCTCGGTCAGCGTGCCTTTCAGGATGCCGAGCCAGTTGCCGTAGGCGAGCACCTTGTCGTCGGCGTCGACGACGGCGACCGAATCCTCGAGGTCGAGGATCGTCGACAGCGCCGCTTCGAGCACCAGGTCGGCCACGCCGGCCGGGTCGCTTTTGCCGATCGGCGTGCTGCGGTCGATGCGCAGGTCGAGGTGCAGGCCGTGGTGCGCGAACAGCAGCGCCGACGGCGCATCGGCGCGCCCCTGGTAGCCGACGAGCTGCTTCGGCGCGGCCAGGCTGCTCCGCGTGCCGTCGGCCAGCAGCACGACGAGCGCGCCGCGCTCGACGCGGTAGCCGGTCGAGCCGACGTGCGAGCCGCGCTTCAGCGGCACGGTGCGGTCGAGCACGTGACGCGCGTAATCGATCACCTTCGCGCCGCGCACCGGGTTGTAGCCGCGGCCTCTCTCCGCACCGCCGTCTTCCGCAATCGCATCGGTGCCATAGAGCGCGTCGTACAGCGAACCCCAGCGCGCGTTCGCAGCGTTCAGCGCGTAGCGCGCGTTGGTGATCGGCACCACGAGTTGCGGGCCGGCCTGGCGCGCCAGTTCGGCATCGACGTTCTTCGTCGTCGCCCGCACTTGCGCTGGCACCGGCACGAGGTAGCCGATCTTCTCGAGGAACGCCCGGTACTTTGCCGGCTTGCGGATCGGCCCCGGGTGCTTGCGGTGCCAGCGGTCGAGCTCGGCCTGCAGCCGCTCGCGCTCGGCCAGCAGTGCGGCGTTGCGCGGCGCGAGCTGCTGCACGATCGCATCGAAGCCGCGCCAGAACGCGTCGGGTGCGATGCCGGTGCCGGGCAGCACCTGCTGCTCGATGAACTGGTGCAGCACGTTGGCGACGTGCAGGCCGTGGACGGTGGTGCGTTCGGTCATGGTGAAGTGCGGTTGAAGAGGTCGATCGAAGGTCAGGCGGGGAAGAACGCGAGCACGTCGCGCAGGCTGGTGCCGGTGCGGGTCGGTTCGGTGTCGAGCTGCTCGAGCGGCAGCTCGAAGCGGTTGACCCACAGCGTGGTGTAGCCGAACCAGGTCGCGCCGATCGCGTCCCAGCCGTTGCTCGAGACGAACAGGATGTCCTTCGCCGGAAGGTTCATCGCCTGCGTGCCGAGCGCGTAGGTGGCCGGGTCGGTCTTGAACTTCTTCAGCGCGTGCACGCTGATCACGTGCGCGAGCAGGCCCGAGAAGCCGGCGCTCTTGACCGCGACGCCGAGCATCTCGGGGTCGCCGTTCGACAGGATGCCGGCCGGGATGCCGCGCGCCTTCAGCTCCGACAGCACCTCGCGGTTCTCGGGGAAGCTGCTGAGGTGCCGGTACTGGTTCATCAGCCGGTCCTCGGCGACGGCATCGAGCGTGAGGCCGAGGCGCAGCGCGGCGAAGCGCAGCCCGGCGCGCGTCAGCTCCCAGAACGGCCGGTAGCGTTCGCCGTTCGCGCCGCTCATCGAGGTCAGCCGCGTGTACTCGATCTGCTTGTCGCGCCACAGAACCGAGAGCCGCTCGCCGAAGCCGGGAAACAGCTGCTCGGCGAGCAGCGCGACGCTGTAGACGTCGAACAGCGTGCCGTAGGCGTCGAACAGCACCGCGCGCGGCGCGGGCTCGACCGGGGTTTTGTCCATCGGGCAAATCTATGCGAACGGCGGCGCCGCATTGCGTACGATCGCCGCGTTGGATTCATGACCAAAATGCACTGAATCGTGGATCATTTGAAGCAGGTCGAGTCGTTCGTCGCCGTATCGGCGCGCGGCAGCCTCACGGCCGCGGCGGCCGCCGAGGGCGTGGCGCCGGCGGTGATCGGCCGCCGGCTCGACGCGCTCGAGCGGCGCCTGGGCGTCAAGCTGCTGGTGCGCACGACGCGCCGCATCAGCCTGACGCACGAGGGCAGCGCGTTCCTCGAAGACTGCCAGCGCCTGCTCGCCGACTGGGCCAGCGCCGAGGCGAGCGTCAGCGCCGGCGGCGTCAAGGCGAGCGGCCACCTGCGCATCACCGCGCCGGCCGGCTTCGGGCGCCGCCACGTCGCGCCGCTGGTGCCGCGCTTCCTCGGGCTGCACCCGGAGGTGAGCCTGTCGCTGAACCTGTCGGACCGCGTCGTCGACATCGTCAACGAGGGCTTCGATTGCGCGGTGCGCGTCGGCGACCTGCCCGACAGCAGCCTCGTCAGCGTGCGCCTGGCCGACAACCGGCGCCTGTGCGTCGCCACGCCCGCCTACCTGAAGCGCGCCGGCACGCCGCAGCATCCGGGCGAGCTGGTGCGGCATGAGTGCCTGGCGCTGTCGAGCGACGCCAGCCAGACGCGCGGCTGGGCCTTCGTGATCGACGGCGCACTCACGCACCTGCGCCCGAAGGGGCGCCTGGACTGCACCGACGGCCAGGTGCTGCATGACTGGTGCACGGCCGGGCTCGGCCTGGCCTGGCGCTCGGCGTGGGAGGTGGGGCAGCAACTCGCCAGCGGCGAACTGGTCAGCGTGCTCGACGCGTTCGCGGCGCCGCCGAACGGCGTCTACGCGGTGTTCCCGCACGCCCGGCATCTCGCGCTGCGGGTGCGGCTGTGGATCGACTTCCTGAAGCACAGCTACGGCGACGCGTCGTACTGGCGGCGCCGCGCCGGCACGCGGCCGTAGCGCGCATGAAAAAGCCCGGCCGGGGCCGGGCTTGGGTTCGTGGCGCGGCGCTTCAGCCGGCGTCGGTCACGCACTTCTTGACGAAGCTGTTCCTCGCCGCACCGGCGAGCTTCTTCTCGGCGGCCTTGGTTTCGCAGGCGGCCACCGCCGGGCCCTTGGCATCCTTCTCGCACTTCTTGACGAAGCTGGTCTTCGCCGCGCCGGCGAGCTTCTTCTCGGCGGCCTGGGCCGCGCAGGTGTCGGCGGCGAACGCGGGCGCCGACAGACAGGCCACGGACAGGGTCAGCAGGGTCATCAGGTGTTTCATCG
>DATMIN010000462.1:0-2737 GCA_035554275.1 Burkholderiaceae bacterium | reverse complement strand
GTGGAACGGCTGGCTCAGGAAGCGCTGGATCTTGCGCGCGCGCGCCACCGCGAGCTTGTCTTCGGGCGAGAGCTCGTCCATGCCGAGCACGGCGATGATGTCGCGCAGCTCCTTGTAGCGCTGCAGCGTGCCCTGCACCGCACGCGCGGTGTTGTAGTGGTCTTCGCCGACGACGTTCGGATCGAGCTGGCGCGAGGTCGAGTCGAGCGGGTCGACCGCCGGGTAGATGCCGAGCGACGCGATGTCGCGCGACAGCACGACGGTGGAATCCAAGTGGGCAAAGGTGGTCGCGGGCGACGGGTCGGTCAAGTCATCGGCCGGCACATACACAGCCTGGATCGACGTGATCGAGCCGACCTTGGTCGACGTGATCCGCTCCTGCAGGCGGCCCATTTCCTCGGCCAGCGTCGGCTGGTAGCCCACCGCCGACGGCATCCGCCCCAGCAGCGCCGACACTTCGGTGCCGGCCAGCGTGTAGCGGTAGATGTTGTCGACGAAGAAGAGAACGTCCTTGCCTTCGTCGCGGAACGACTCGGCGATCGTCAGGCCGGTGAGGGCGACGCGCAGGCGGTTGCCCGGCGGCTCGTTCATCTGGCCGTAGACCATCGCGACCTTCGACTCCGGCAGGTTCTCGAGGTCGACGACCTTCGAGTCGGCCATCTCGTGATAGAAGTCGTTGCCCTCGCGGGTGCGCTCGCCGACGCCGGCGAACACCGACAGGCCGCTGTGCGCCTTCGCGATGTTGTTGATCAGCTCCATCATGTTGACGGTCTTGCCGACGCCGGCGCCGCCGAACAGGCCGACCTTGCCGCCCTTGGCGAACGGGCAGATCAGGTCGATCACCTTGATGCCGGTTTCGAGCAGGTCTTGCGACGGGCTCAGCTCGTCGTACGCCGGTGGCTTGCGGTGGATCGACATCGTGAGCTCCTGGCTCACTTCGCCGCGCTCGTCGATCGGGCGACCGAGCACGTCCATGATGCGGCCGAGCGTCGCGCGGCCGACCGGCACCATGATCGGCTTGCCGGTGTTCGACACCATCAGCCCGCGGCGCAGGCCGTCGCTCGAGCCGAGCGCGATGGTGCGCACGACGCCGTCGCCGAGCTGCTGTTGCACTTCGAGCGTCAGCTCGCCGCCGTCCATCTTCAACGCGTCGTAGACGCGCGGCATGCGGTCGCGCGGGAACTCGACGTCGACCACCGCGCCGATGCACTGGACGATCTTGCCCTGGGCCTGCGATTGGGTTTGCACATCAGCCATGAGGATTTCCTTTTGCGTGAATCTGGTTTTTTCGTCGCAGCGTGGATCGGAGCGGCCGCCTAGACGGCCGCGGCACCGGCCACGATCTCGGAGAGTTCTTTGGTGATCGCCGCCTGCCGGGTGCGGTTGTAGATCAGCTTCAGCTCGGCGATCAGGTTGCCGGCGTTGTCGGTCGCGGCCTTCATCGCGACCATGCGCGCCGAGTGCTCGCTCGCCATGTTCTCGGCCAGCGCCTGGAACACCAGCGCCTCGGTGTAGCGCACCAGCAGCTCGTCGATCACGGTCGCGGCATCGGGCTCGTAGAGGTAGTCCCAGCTGTGCGATTCGGCGTCGCCGGGTTTGCCGGTCTCGGTCGGCGCCGCGCCGGCCATGCTCTCGGCCGTCAGCGGCAGCAGCTGCACGACCACCGGCTCCTGCTTGATCGTGTTGATGAACTTGGTGTAGCACAGGTACACCGCCGACAGCCGGCCTTCGGTGTAGGCGTCGAGCAGCACCTTGACCGGGCCGATCAGCTTCTCGAGCGTCGGCTTGTCGCCGAGGTGCGTGACGTGCGAGACCACGTTCGCGCCGATGCGGTTCAGGAAGCCGTAGCCCTTGTTGCCGATCGCGACCGCCTCGCTCTTCTGCCCGGCGGCCTCGACTTCCTTCAGCTTCGTCGTCACCGCGCGCAGCACGTTGGTGTTCAGGCCGCCGCACAGGCCCTTGTCGGTCGTGACGAGGATGAAGCCGGCCGTCTTCGCGCCTTCGTGCGTGAGCATGAACGGGTGCTTGTACTCGGGCGTCGCGGCCGCGAGGTTGGCCGCGAGGCTGCGGATCTTCTCGGCGTACGGGCGCGCTGCGCGCATGCGATCCTGCGCCTTGCGCATCTTCGCGACCGAGACCATCTCCATGGCCTTGGTGATCTTCTTCGTGTTCTCGAAGCTCTTGATCTTGCCGCGTATCTCTTTGCCAGCTGCCATTCGGCCGCTCCTAGTCAGCGATCGTCAACAGACGATCAGGCGAACGACTTCTTGAAGGCGCCGATCGCGCCCGACAGCTCCGCCTCGGCGTCCTTGTCGAGCGCCTTGCTGTCCTCGATCTTCTTCAGCAGCGCGGCGTGGCTCGACTTCAGGTGCGTGTGCAGGCCGTGTTCGAATGCCAGCACCTTCTTCACGTCGATGTCGTCCATGAAGCCCTTGTTGACCGCGAACAGCGTCGCGCCCATCAGGCTGATCGGCAGCGGCGAGTACTGCGTCTGCTTCAGCAGCTCGGTGACGCGCGCGCCACGGTCGAGCTGCTTGCGGGTCGCTTCGTCGAGGTCGGAGGCGAACTGCGCGAACGCCGCGAGTTCGCGGTACTGGGCGAGGTCGGTGCGGATGCCGCCCGACTGGCCCTTGATGACCTTGGTCTGCGCGGAGCTTCCCACCCGCGACACCGAGATGCCGGCGTTGATCGCGGGCCGGATGCCGGCGTTGAACAGCGAGGTCTCGAGGAAGATCTG
>DATMIN010000461.1:0-2823 GCA_035554275.1 Burkholderiaceae bacterium | reverse complement strand
GGCCCTCATCGTCGAGCACCCGCACCAGCGTGTAGGCCAGTTCGGTGGTGTCGGCGGGCGCGGCGTTCAACGGCGGGCGGCGCACCTCGCCGGCGGCCGACAGGCGAAGGTAGGAGAAGTCGGTCTGGCAGCCCGGCCGGCCCGTGGGCTCGGGTACGTGCAGACGCAGCGGTTCGTGCTGGCTCATTCGCATCATCCTTCGCGCTCGATCGTGTCGGGCGTTGGTGCTCGAATCCGGAACGCCTCAGGGGTTGCTGCGACCTTCCGAAGGGACGTGTTCGGCCGCGGGGTTGCCGCAAGCGTCAGCGTGGAGCGGGTGAGGGGAATCGAACCCCTGTATGAAGCTTGGGAAGCTGCCGTTCTACCATTGAACTACACCCGCACGCGGCGCAATTCTAGCCGGCCGGAAGAGGCGCCTCAGCCGTTGCGCGCCAGCCATTCGACCATCGCGTCGAGCGCCGGCCGGCCACGCGCCGGGTCGGCGTGGTTGACGATCAGCGCGACCGCGTACATCTTGCCGCTCGCGCCGTGCACGTAGCCGGCCAGCGCGCGGGTGTCGTTCAGCGTGCCGGTCTTCAGGTAGGCCTGGCCGGTGGCGCGGCCGCCGAGCAGGCGGTTCTTCAGCGTGCCGTCGACACCGGCCACCGGCAGCGATTCGAAAAACGCCTGCGCCTGATCGGCGCGCCAGGCCTTGCGCAGCAGCTGCACCAGCGCGCGCGGCTTGGCGCGTTCGCCGTGCGACAGGCCCGAGCCGTTCTCGACCTCGATGTCGTCGTCGCCCAGGCCCTGATCGCGCAGCCACAGGCCGATCACGCGGCGCGCGCCGGCGAGCGTCGCCGGGCGCGCCGGAAAGCCGGGCGAGAGCGACAGCATCAGGTTGCGCGCCCCGACGTTGTCGCTGGTCTTGTTGATGTCGCGCACCAGCTCGGTCAGCGGCTTCGAGCGGTCGAACGACAGCGGCCGCGCCGGCTCGCCGTCGGCGCCGCGCGGGATCGGGCTGACGCCGGGCACGACCGCCGCCGAGACGACGCGCCCGCGCAGCACGCCGCCGGTGGCGGCCCACATCGCCGGCAACGCGCGCGCCGCGATGCCGCTGTCGGGCGGCGGCACGAAGTCGATCCGGCGCGTGCCGCACGCCGCGCTCCAGCTGCCGCTGACGACCACGGTCGCCTGGCCGTTGCGGCCGGCCTGCCACAGCGGCGTCGCGCTGCAGCCGCCGCCCATCGTCAGGCGGTTGTCGACGCGCACGTCGCTCAGCGCCGGCTTGAGCGCGACGGCCGCGCGCGCGCCGCGCGCCGGCTGCACGACGATGCCGATCAGACCCTCGTCGAGCGTCATCGCATCGGGCCACACGTGGCGCGGCTCGCTGGCCGAGGGCCGCGGTGTGCCGGCGTGGTCGGAGGCGCGCAGCTGGAACGCATAGCGGTCGAGCACGATGTCGCCGTCGATCGTGCGCAGGCCCTGGTCGTGCATGCGCTTGAACCACCTCGCGAGCTCGGCCGACGTGAGCTGCGCGTTGCCGCCGCCGACGATCAGCAGGTCACCGGCCAGGCGCCCGTCGGCCAGCGGCCCCATCGCGTAGGCCGAGGTGTGCCAGCGGTAGTAAGGCCCGAGCAGGTCGAGCGCGGCGAGCGAGGTGACGATCTTCGTCGTCGACCCCATCATGTACGGCCGCTCGTCGTTCAGCGCCAACACGATGCGCGCGCCGATCACCTCCTGCGCGTACAGGCCGAAGCTCTGCGAAGGCAGGCCGGTGGCCGCGATCGCGCGCGCGAACGACGCGGGGCTGATCAGCGCCGCGAGCAGCAGCAACGGCAGCCAGGCGGCGCGAACGCGCAGTCTCGTCATGGCCGCGAGGCTACCAGCCGCACGCGCGCCGCCCCACCCCGGGTCTGCGGGCCTTCACAATGCGCAGCCGAGCCGCACCACCCAGCTTTCGATGACCGATCCCTCCGACGCCACGCCGCCGCGCCGCATCCGCAGCTTCGTGACGCGCGCCGGCCGCATCGGCCCGGGCCAGACGCGCGCGCTCGCCGACCTCGGGCCGCGCTTCGTGCTGCCCTTCAGTGCCGCGCCGTGCGACTTCGCGGCCGCGTTCGGCCGCGGCGCACCGCGCGTGCTCGAGATTGGCTTCGGCATGGGCGGCGCCACCGCCGAGATCGCGCAGGCGCAACCCGCAACCGATTTCATCGGCGTCGAGGTGCACCGGCCCGGTGTCGGCGCGCTGCTGAAGCAGATCGGCGAACGCGGCCTGACGAACCTGCGGCTGATCGAGCACGACGCGGTCGAGGTGCTGCAGCAGATGGTCGCGCCCGGCTCGCTCGCCGGCGTGCATCTGTTCTTTCCCGACCCGTGGCACAAGAAGCGCCACCACAAGCGGCGGCTCGTGCAGCCCGAGTTCGTGCGCCTGCTCGTCGAGCGGCTCGCGCCCGGCGGCTACCTGCACTGCGCGACCGACTGGCAGCCGTATGCCGAGCAGATGCTCGCGGTGCTGACGGCCGAGCCGATGCTGCGCAACACCGCCGACGGCTACGCGCCGCGGCCGGCGTACCGGCCGCTGACGAAGTTCGAGAACCGCGGTCTCAGGCTCGGCCACGGCGTGTGGGACCTGGTGTTCATGCGCTCCAGTGAATCCAGCCCTGCCACCAGGTGAGCAGCACGACGAGGCCGAATGCGATCCGGTACCACGCGAACGGCACGAAGCTGTGCGTGGCGATGTAGCGCAGCAGCCAGCGCACCACGATCCACGCGACCACGAACGACACCACCGTGCCCACCACCAGCAGCGGCCCGTCGGCCGCCGACAGCGCGGCGCGCTCCTTC
>DATMIN010000460.1:0-2470 GCA_035554275.1 Burkholderiaceae bacterium | reverse complement strand
GGTTGGCCGAGATAGCGGCCGATGCGCTCGATCGCCTCGAACTCGATCGTCGGGCCGACGTCGTTGAGCACGAGGCGCTCGATCGGCGAGTGCGGCAGCGACGCGAGGCCGAGGCCGATCAACCCGCCCATCGAGGTGCCGACCCAGTGCACCGTCGCCGCATCGAGGCGCGCGAGCAGCGTCACCATGTCGGCCACGTACGCGGGGATCACGTAGCCGGCCGGGTCGGCGAGGCGATCGGAGCGGCCGCGGCCGACCACATCGGGGCAGACCACGCGGTAGTGGCCGCACAGCGCGCGCGCGAGCGTGTCGAAGTCGCGCCCCTGGCGCGCCAGGCCGTGGGCGCAGACGAGCACGCGCGGGTTGGCGGCGTCGCCCCACTCCCAGTACGCCATCCGGTGCAGGCCGCGTGCGCCGAGGCACTGCACGTGGCGCAGACGAGGTTCGATGCCGATCGGTGCAGCGCTCATCGCAGAATCGTACGGCAACGCGCCACGCGGCGCGGCCGTGGGCGCGACGTCGGCGTGGCGCTACGGCGTCAGCTGCACCGTGCCGCTGACGGTGACGGTGACCGTGCCCTTGCCCGGCTCGACCGGCAGCGCGTCGTCGGGCGCCGGTGCGGCCACCGCACGCATCTGCATCATCATCGGCCGCGGGCCGGGCTGCTGCTCGTTGCTGCTGACGTTGACCTCGCGCAGCGTGTAGCCGCCGAAGCCGAACTGCTTGGCGACGTCGGCGGCCTTGGCGCGGTAGCGCGCGATCGCCTGCGCCGAGACGTCCTTCTCCGACTTCTCGCGCAATTCGCGCGAGAGGTTGTAGCCGACGCGGCCGATCGTCAGCGTCGTGATGCGGCCGCTGAGCTTGCCGATCGCCGCCATGTCGCGGCCCTCGACGATCAGCTCGGCGCTGCCCTGCCAGCCGCTCGTCACACCCTTGCTGCTGTACTTCGGCGCGAGCGTGAAGTTGCCGGTCTGCACGTCGAGCTCACCCGGCTTGGCCACCTTCTTCGCTTCGCTCAGCGCGGCGTCGAGCGCGGTCTTGAGCTGCGCCTGCACCGCCGCGGCATCGGCGCCCTCCTTCGTCGTGTTGAAGGTGATGCTGAGCAGGTCGCGCGTGACCTCGGCACTGGCGCTGCTGGTCAGGCTGACGACGCCTTGCGGCGGCGGCACGGTCTGCGCGAGCGCGCTGCCGGCCGCCAGGGCCAGCGCCAGCGAGACGAGAAGCGGCGCGGCGCGCCGCGAGGTGAGGAGCATGTGAATCCTTCCGATATGGCGACGCCGGTTATACGTCTGCGCCCGCGCCGATGGGGTGAACGTCGAACCGGACGTATTTGTAACAGCTGGTCAAAGGCGTCGAAAACAGGCCGGTTTCGTGTCCAGAATCGCGTCTGTTACAAATTTGGAGTTCGTTGAATGACTGCTGTTGCCAACCCGCGCCCCGATCGCATCGTCGTCGTCGACGACGATGCGCGCATCCGCGACTTGCTGCGCCGCTACCTGACGCAGGAAGGCTTCGAGGTGCTGCTGGCCGAGGACGCGAAGGCACTGAACCGCCTGCTGACCCGCGAAACGGTCCACCTGATCGTGCTCGACCTGATGCTGCCCGGCGAAGACGGCCTGTCGATCTGCCGCCGCCTGCGCGCCGCCAACGACGTGACGCCGATCATCATGCTGACCGCGAAGGTCGAGGATGTCGACCGCATCGTCGGCCTCGAGGTCGGCGCCGACGACTACCTGCCCAAGCCCTTCAACCCGCGCGAGCTGCTGGCGCGCATCCACGCGGTGCTGCGCCGCCGGCCGACGCTCGAGGCGCCCGGCGCCCCGGCGCTCGAGGCCCAGACCGTGACCTTCGGGCCGTTCGAGTTCGACCTGGCGCTGCGCCGCCTCAGCAAGGAAGGCGAGCAGATCGCGCTGACGACCGGCGAGTTCTCGATGCTGAAGGCGCTGGTGCGCCACCCGCGCCAGCCGCTCAGCCGCGACAAGCTCGCGCAGCTGGCGCGCGGCCGCGAGTTCGAGCCATTCGACCGCAGCCTGGACGTGCAGATCTCGCGCCTGCGCAAGATGATCGAGCCCGACCCGGCGCAGCCGCGCTACATCCAGACCGTCTGGGGCGTGGGCTACGTGTTCGTGCCGGACGGCGCGGGCTGATCGCGCTCCGTGCGGTCGGCGACCACCGGGCTGCCGCGGCGCCGCCACACGCCCGACGTGAGGCAGACGCGCGTGCATTCCAATTCAGGACTTGCGTGCAAGGCATCAACGTCACCGGCCTGCTGAAGTCGTCCGCCGGGCTTGGCCACACGACCCGGATCGTCACCCGACGCCCGCTTCGATCTCGACGCCGATGGCCACGCAACGTCTCGCGCTGAGCCTGTTCTGGCGCACGTTCTTCCTGATCGCGCTGCTGCTCGTGAGCGGCGTGTTCGCGTGGACGCAGACCTTCCGCGCGCTCGAATTCGAGCCGCGCGCCACGC
>DATMIN010000459.1:0-3020 GCA_035554275.1 Burkholderiaceae bacterium | reverse complement strand
CGGGCCGCGCGCGCGTCGAGGAGTGGGTCGTGCACGGCGGCGCGCACACCTGGTTCGGCGGCGACCCCGCCGGCTCGTACACCGACGCCGCCGGGCCCGACGCGTCGGCGCAGATCGTGCGCTTCTTCCTCGCCGCGAAGGGCTAACGCGCGCGGGCCGCGGCCCGCTACCATCGCCGGGCGCGCCTCGCACGCTCACCGGAGTGCCCGATGTCCGACCGACCGATCGCCGCCGCCGCCGTGCTCTACGCGAAGGATGTCGCGGCGACGCGCGCCTTCTACGAGGGCGTCACCGGCTTCAAGGTCGCGAGCACGGCGCACGATCACGTGGTGCTCGCGTCGCCGGCGCTCGAGCTGACGATCGTGCAGATCCCGGCGGCGATCGCGGCGACGATCGAGATCGCGCGCCCGCCGGTGCGCCGCACCGAGACGCCGATCAAGCTCGTGTTCCCGGTCGCGAGCCTCGAGGCCGCGCGCGCCGCGGCGCCGCGGCTCGGCGGCGAGTTGAACCCGCCCGAGCGCGAGTGGTCGTTCGGCCCATGGCGCGTGTGCGACGGGCACGACCCGGAGGGCAACATGTTCCAGCTGCGCCAGCGCGCCGAGGCGCAGGCCTAGCGCGATGGCCGCGCACATCGTCCGGCTGGGCAGCCCGCGCGCAGCGGGCGAGGGGCTTCGCATCGGCACGGTGCGGCGCCCGCCGCGCGGCGTGCCGAAGGCCGAGTTCGCGTCGGGCGACTGGTACGACGTGTGGTTCCCGACGCTCGCGCCGAGCGCCGCGACGCTCAAGCTCGGCCACGCCGCGCAGACGCCCGCCGAATGGGCCGCGTTCGCGAAACGCTACCGCGCCGAGATGGCCGCGCCCGACGCGGCGCACGCGCTCGGCCTGCTCGCGGCGCTGTCGCAGCGGGCCGACTTCGCGGTCGGCTGCTACTGCGAGCACGAGGCGCATTGCCACCGCTCGCTGCTGCGCGAGCTGCTCGCGGCGCGCGGTGCGCGCATCGCGGCGTGATGGCTCGAGCGACGCCGCGATGAACATCCGCCCCGCCGGCCTCGACGATGCGCGCGCGGTCGCCGAGATCCACGTGCGCACCTGGCAGGCGGCCTATGTCGGCCTCGTGCCCGAGGCCTACCTCGCCTCGCTCGCGGTCGAGCGCTACGAGACGATGTGGCGCGCCAACATCGAGCGCGCGATGCCGCAGCTGCTGGTCGCCGAAAGTGACAGCGACGACAGCGACGCCGGCGCGCTGCTCGGCTGGGTCGCGTTCGGCCCGTCGCGCGGCGCCGGTGCGGCCGCCGATGTCGCCGAGATCTGGGCGATCTACGTCGGCGCCGCGCACTGGGGGCGCGGCGTCGGCCGCGCGCTGTGGGAGCGCGCGCGCACGACGCTGCTCGCGCAGGGCTTCGCGTCGATCGGCCTGTGGGCGTTCCCGCGCAACGAGCGCGCCGGGCGCTTCTACCGCTCGCTCGGCTTCGCGGTCGAGCCCGACTCGGCGAAGCAGTTCGAGCTCGGCGGCGCGCGGCTCGACGAGATCCGTTTCGCGCGCCTGCTCGACCAAAGCTGAAGGCGGCGGGCAGCGCTTATCCTCATCCGCGTCGACCACTCCTCACGCCTCGCCATGCGCCGCCGTTCCGTTCTCGCCCTGCCCGCCTGGGCCGCGCTCGGCGCGTCGCAAGCCCGCGCCGCGGGCACGCCGGTGCTGACGCGCGTCGACACGCCGCTCGGCGCGTTCGTGATCGCGGTCGACCCGGCCGTCGCGCCGGTCACGGTGGCGAACTACCTCGCCTACGTCGACGCCGGCCTGCTCGACCGCGGCTCGGTCTATCGGCTCGTGACGCTGGCGAACCAGAGCGCCGAGACGCGCTTCAAGATCGAGGTCGTGCAGTGGGGCCTGAACGCAGCCGACGACGCGCCGACCGCGTTCCCGCCGATCCGCCACGAGACCACGCGCGAGACCGGCCTGCAGCACCTCGACGGCACGGTCTCGATGGCGCGCAACGCGCCGGGCTCGGCGGCCGGCGAGTTCTTCATCTGCATCGGCGCGCAGCCGGCGCTCGATTTCGGCGGCGGCCGCAACCCCGACGGCCAGGGCTTCGCCGCGTTCGGTCGCGTCGTCGAAGGCATGACGACGGTGCGCGCGCTGCACGCCCGCGCGCAGGACAAGCAGTTCCTGCCCGAGCCGATCGCGCTGCGCAGCGTGCGCCGCGTCTGAACGGGGCAGCGCGTGCGGGGCGAGCCATGATGAACGCCTTCGCGACGCTCACGCTGCCGGCCGCGCCCAGCGTCGTCGCGCCCGACGGCTCCGATGTGCGCGTGCTGCTCGCGCTGCGCGCCGGCAGCATGGCGCACTTCACGCTGCCGGCCGGGCGCACCGCGAAGGCGGTCGTGCACCGCACGGTCGAAGAGGTCTGGTACATCGTCGCCGGCCGCGGCGAGATGTGGCGCCGCGACGCCGAGCGCGAGGAGACGGTCGCGCTGGTGCCCGGCACGTGCGTGACGATCCCGTGCGGCACGCAATTCCAGTTCCGCGCCGACGCGACGCAGCCGGTCGCGGCCGTCGCGGTGACGATGCCGCCGTGGCCGGGCGCCGACGAGGCGGTCGAGGTCAGCGGCCCGTGGGTGCCGAGCGCGCCGTGAAGCGCCGGGCGTGTGTGAGTCGCGTGTGATTCAATCCGGCGGTCGATCCACTTCTCACGACACTCACTTCAGGAACCGAACTCATGAACGCTCTCAAGCTGGTGGCCGTGGCGCTGATCGTGGCCGGCGTGCTCGGGCTGGTGTACGGCAGCTTCAGCTATACCAAGGACAGCACCGTCGTGAAGCTCGGGCCGATCGAGCTCTCGGCGAAGCAGAAGGAGACGGTCAACGTGCCGGTCTGGGCCGGCATCGGCGCCATCGCGGTCGGCGCGCTGCTGCTGTTCGCCGGCGGCCGGCGGTGATCGTTCGGCGCGCCGCGGCGGCTGCATGTCTTCGTGCTCGGCGGCACGCGGTGAGCGCCTCGCGCGACGCGCGGCGCTCGCGCT
>DATMIN010000458.1:0-6489 GCA_035554275.1 Burkholderiaceae bacterium | reverse complement strand
GCAGCGCTGCGCCGGCCGTAGACCGCGGCAATCTCTTCGTCGCTGGTGTTGCGGCGCTCGCGCGCGAGCAGGCGCCAGGTCGGGCCGGGGTCGACCGGCGCGGAGCGCGTTTGCACCCGCAGCAGGAAGTCGCACGGCGTGGCCGAGGCCGGCGTCAGCGCGTCGACGCGGTAGCCGCCGAGGTGCTCGAGCGCGGCGGCCTGCGCGCGCGTCGCGCCCGGCGCCGCGACGCACGCGCCGCGCGGCACCTGCTGCGCGATGCGCTGCACCAGCGAGCGGTAGCTGCGCGCGTTGTCGAGCGGTGCGAGCAGCAGCGTCATCACGAGCAGCCAGCACAGCGCGACGCCGCTGGCCGGCAGCACCAGGCTCTTCCACAGCGGGTGCCGGTTGCGCCCGGTGCGCCACTTGACGAGCCACAGCCACGCCACGCTCGCGAGCAGCGCGAGGCCGAGCGCGAGCAGCGAGAAACTCGGCGTGTAGCCGGGCGAGAGCCGCGCGATGTTGCGCGCCGGCTGGGCCGGCACGCCGGTCTGGATCGAGGTGTAGATCACCCAGATCACCAGCGCGCAGACCGTGAAGAAGCAGACCGAGAACCAGTCGATCGCCGCGGCGGTGCTGCGTTGCAGCGTCGGCAGCGCGAACGCCGCGAGTACCGCGAGCGGCGGCAGCGCGAGCATCAGCGCGCGCTCCGAGCCGCCCATCGCGATGCAGGCGATCGCGCTGACGAGCGCGCAGCCGAGCGGGATCGCGATGTGCCGGTCGGAGCGGTGCCCGCGCCAGCGCCAGACCGTCCACAGCGCGAGCGGCCAGGCCGGCCAGGTGAACCAGGCGAACAGGCGCAGCAGCTCCCACGTGCCCGACCACGACCCGCCCACGCCGGTGACGCGCCAAGCCCACGCGTCGAGCGCGAACGCTGCGGCGATCGACAGCAGCGCGCTCGCGGCGATCCACGGCACGAAGCGGCGCGCCGCCTCGTAGCTCGAGGCGCGGCACATCTCGCCGCCGACGATCGCCAGCGCCACCGCGATCGCCGGTGCGCCGCTGGCCGCGAGCGCCGGCAGCGCGATCAGCACCGCGGCCTTCGGCGCCCAGCCGCGGAACGGGCTCGCCGCGAACGCATAGAGCAGCAGCGCGACGCTGGCGAGCTGCACCAGCTCGGGCGTGGTCTCGTGGCCGAGCTGCAGCAGGCCGAGCGACGCGATCAGCGCGAGCAGGGCGCCGTCGGCGATCGCGCGCGCGTAGTCGATGGGATTGGCCTCGCCGCCGAACGCGAACGGCAGCGGCTGCGCGGCTTCGGTGCGGGCGAGGTGGTAGCTGCTGTACCACGTCAGCACCAGCGCCAGCACCAGCAGCAGCGCGAACGGGATGCGCGCTGCCAGGGCCGGCTCGACCCACGGCCCGAGCAGCTTGATGAATGCGGCGCCGAGCCAGTACGGCAGCAGCGCGGCGTCGGCCGGCAGGCCGCCGACGGTCGGCGCGAGCCACGAACTCGCGCCGCTGGCGATGCTGCGCATGTAGCCGAACGCGGTGACGTCGGCGCTCTTCCATGGGTCGCGGCCGAACACGCCCGGGATCACGTAGGCCGCGCAGAACAGCAGCAGCACGGGTCGCGGCAGCCGCTGCACGGCACGCTGGCTGACGAGGGCGGGATTCGGTGCGTTCAATTCGGGCGCGGCGTTGTCAGCGGCGAATGATGCAGCAACTCGGGCAACAAAAAGGGCAGCCGAAGCTGCCCTGTCTCGATCCGAGGCGGCGAATTACTTCTTCGCGCCCAGGTGCGCAAACTTGTTGCGGAACTTCTCGACGCGGCCGCCGAGCGAGTCGACGCTCTTCTGCGTGCCGGTGTAGAACGGGTGCGATTCGCTGGTGCTCTCGAGCTTGAACAGCGGCAGCTCGCGGCCGTCGTCCATCTTGATCGTCTCTTTGCTCGTCGCACACGAACGCGTCACGAACTTGAAGCCGTTCGACAGATCCACGAAGCACACTTCGCGGTACGTGGGGTGAATGCCTTCTTTCATGGGGACCTCGTCGCGGGGTGGGTGCGGCAGCCACGCCGAACCGTTCGGCGCACTTTCCGACGCGCGGAAAACCGCGAATTGTAGCGTATCGACGCCGCCCGGCCTCAGCCGCCGCGCCGCATCATGTCGAAGAAGTCGTGGTTGTTCTTGGTCGACTTCATCTTGTCGAGGATGAATTCCATCGCCTCGATCTCGTCCATCGGATAGAGCAGCTTGCGCAGGATCCAGGTCTTCTGCAGGATCTCGGGCTGCAGCAGCAACTCTTCGCGCCGCGTGCCGCTCTTGTTCAGCAGGATCGACGGGTAGACCCGCTTCTCGGCCATCCGGCGATCGAGGTGGATTTCGCAGTTGCCGGTGCCCTTGAACTCTTCGTAGATCACTTCGTCCATGCGCGAGCCGGTGTCGACCAGCGCGGTGCCGATGATCGTGAGCGACCCGCCTTCCTCGACGTTGCGGGCGGCGCCGAAGAAGCGCTTCGGGCGCTGCAGCGCGTTGCTGTCCATGCCGCCCGTCAGCACCTTGCCGGAGGACGGCAGCACGTTGTTGTAGGCGCGCGCCAGGCGGGTGATCGAGTCGAGCAGGATCACCACGTCCTTCTTCATCTCGACCAGGCGCTTGGCGCGCTCGATCACCATCTCGGCGACCTGCACGTGGCGCGCCGCGGGCTCGTCGAAGGTCGAGCTGATGACCTCGCCGCGCACCGTGCGGACCATCTCGGTCACTTCCTCGGGCCGCTCGTCGACGAGCAGCACGATCAGGTGCACCTCGGGGTAGTTGGCGACCAGCGCGTGCGCCATCTGCTGCATCATCACCGTCTTGCCGGTCTTGGGCTGCGCCACGAGCAGCGCGCGCTGGCCTTTGCCGATCGGGGCGATCAGGTCGATGATCCGACTCATGATGTTCTCGTCGGACTTGATCTCGCGCTCGAGCTTGAACTGTTCCTTCGGGAACAGCGGCGTCAAGTTCTCGAACATGATCTTGTGCTTGCTCTCCTCGGGTGCCACGCCGTTGACGCGGTCGACCTTCACGAGCGCGAAGTAGCGTTCACCGTCCTTCGGCACGCGCACCTCGCCCTCGATGGCGTCGCCGGTGTGCAGGTTGAAGCGGCGGATCTGGCTCGGGCTGAGGTAGATGTCGTCGGTGCTTGCCATGTAGCTCGCATCGGGCGAGCGCAGGAAGCCGAAACCGTCGGGCAGAACCTCGAGCACGCCGTCGCCGAACACCTGTTCGCCGGCTTTGGCGCGCTTCTTCATGATCGCGAACATCAGCTCCTGCTTGCGCAGGCGGGCGACGTTCTCGATCTCCAGCGCTTCGCCCATCGTGATGAGCTCGGACACGTGGATCAGCTTGAGTTCGGACAGGTGCATGGGCAAACGACCCGGAAGGTGAAGGGTGATGCGTGGCAGCGACTGTGACGGGCGCTCGCGCGGGCGAAGCGGGCCGTGACAGCGAGGGAAGGGGCGCCAGACTCACGCAGAAGGCGTGACGGCGAAATCTCAACGGTGGGTGTTCGTCGAACCGAGTCGGCCGCTATCGAAAGCGCCCGACCCACCGCATTTGGCGAGATTATAGATGACCGTCGAGGAACGCGGTCAAACGGACTTTCGCGCCTCCGGGATGGCGCTGTCGAGGTGACCGTCGAGGAACGCGGTCAACTGGGCTTTCGACAGGGCGCCGACCTTGGTCGCGGCGAGCTGGCCGTCCTTGAACAGCATCAGCGTCGGGATGCCGCGGATGCCGAACTTGGCCGGCACGTCGCGGTTCTCGTCGACGTTCATCTTGGCGATCTGCAGGCGGCCGTCGTAATCCTTCGACACTTCGTCGAGGATCGGCGCGATCGCCTTGCACGGCCCGCACCATTCGGCCCAGTAGTCGACCAGCACCGGCTTGGAGGCCTTCAGCACATCGGTGTCGAACGAGGCGTCGGAGGTGTGTTTGATCAGTTCGCTGCTCATGGAATGTCCTTGGAACCGGGCCGCACGAATGAGGCGGCAGGGCACAATGATTCTGACACAAAGCCCTTTCACGCGCGGCCTGCAGGAGCCGCCACCGAGCTGTTCCTTCCTATGGCAACGATAGAGCGGCCGGCCCTTGAATTCGCCGCCGGCAAGCCCGCGCGATGGGACCGCCTCGCGGCGCAAACCGCGGCGTGGGTCGGCGCGGCGGGGCTGGCGTGGCGCGACGTGGTCGTGCTCGTGCCGTTCGCCCAGTTGCTCGCGCCGGCGCGCGCCGCGTTCGCGCGCGGCGGTGTGGCGCTGCCGCGCGTCGAGACCACCCACACACTGGCCGCGGCGCTCGGCCCGCCGGCGCTCGCGCGGCCCGGCGAACTCGCGTTCGATCCGGTGCTCGACGCGCTGAATGCCTCGGCGCTGCTGCGCTCGCAAGCCACCGGCGCGGCCTGGGTCCGGCGCGACCCGCGTGCCTTCGAGCAGGGCGTGCGCGATGTCGTGGTCACGGCCCAGCAGCTGGCGCGTGCCGCGGCGGCGCTGCCGCCGGCACGCCGCCCGGCACATTGGGCGGCGGCGCGCGATCGGCTCGGGCCGGTCAGCGGCCCGGGTGCCACCGAGCGCTGGCTCGCGCGCATCGCGCTCGAGTGGGCCAGCGCCGCGCCGGCGCCGGCGACCGATCGCCTGTTCACGCATGCCGGCGTCGCCGGCTGGGTCGTCGTCGTCGCGGGTGGCGCCGCGCCGCTCGTCGAACACCTGCTGCACGACGCACCCTTGCCCTGCCTGTGGCTCGACACCGACGCCGCCGCCGAGCGCGCGATCGAGGCGCCCGGCGCGATCGCCGCGCCGGCGCAGGCCGTCTGCGACAGCTTCGAGGACGAGGCCCAGGCCGCGGCCGCGCAGGTGCTCAGGCACATCGAACACGGCCAAGTGCCGGTCGCGCTGATCGCACAGGACCGCGTGCTGGTGCGCCGCGTCCGCGCGCTGCTCGAGCGCCAGCGCGTGCGCCTGCTCGACGAGACCGGCTGGACACTCTCGACCACCCGCGCCGCCGCGCAGGTGATGGGCTTGCTGCGTGCCGCCGCGCCCGATGCGACGACCGACATGCTGATCGACTGGCTCAAGTCAGGCCCCTTGTCGGGCGGCGCGGCGGCCGGGCGCGACGCGGTGGCGTCGCTCGAGGCGACGTGTCGGCGCGATCACCTCGGTCGCGTCGCGGCGCTGCCGCGCGCCACGCTCGAGGCCGCGGCGGCGCGGCTGTGGAACGCCGCGTCCGAGGTGCTCGCCGGCCTGCGCGAGGGGCGGCGCCAGCCGCTCGGCGCGTGGCTGCACGCGCTGTCGACCGCGCTCCGTGAATGTGGCGCATGGGACGATCTGCGCGGCGACGACGCTGGCCGGCAATTGCTCGCCGCACTGCGCCTGCATCCGCCCGCCGGCGGCGCGTGGCTCGCGAGCGCTGCCGCGGTCGGGCTCGACCTGCCGGAGTTCCGCCAGTGGGTCGACGCGGTGCTGGAGCAGGCCACGTTCGTGCCGTCGCCGGCATTCGACGCCGAACCCGAGGTCGTCGTCACGCCGCTCGCGCGGGCGATGCTGCGGCCATTCGCGGCGGTCGTGCTGCCCGGCGCCGACGACCGCCGGCTCGGCGCCGCGCGCGCGTCGGAGTCGCTGCTCGGCGATGCGCTCGCGGTTGGGTTCGGTGTGCCGACCGCGGCCGACGCGCGCCGCGCCGAATGGCTCGCGTTCGCGCAGCTGCTCGCGCTGCCGCAGCTCACGCTGCTGCGCCGCCGCGTCGACGAAGGCGAGCCGCTCGTCGACAGCCCGCTGGTCGAGCGCCTCGCGCTCGCGCTGGCGCGGCAGGGGCGGGCGCTGGCGCCGTGGCACGACCCGCGCGAGCGGCGCGAGGTCGCGACCGTGCCGGTGCACATGACGGCGCCGGCGGCACCGGCGCTGCTGCCGGCGTCGCTGTCGGCCAGCGCGTGCGAGGCGCTGCGCGCGTGCCCGTATCGCTTCTTCGCGCTGCGCCTGCTGCAGCTGCGCGAAGACGACGAGCTCGAGCGCGAGGTCGGCAAGCGCGACTACGGCACCTGGCTGCACGCGGTGCTGTTCGAGTTCCATCGCCAGCGCGCGGCGCCGGCGAGCGCCGCCATCGAGCAGGCGCGGCTGATGGAGGTGGCGCGCATGCTGGCGTGGCCGGGCGGAGCCGACGCAGCCGATGCGCTGCCGTTCGTCGCGTCGTTCGAGCATGTCGCGCCGCGCTACATCGCGTGGCTGCACCGGCGCGACGCGGCCGGCGCGCGCTGGCTCGCTGGCGAGGAGGAGCACACGCTTGCGCTCGCCGGCGTCGACGGCATCGAGCTGCGCGGCATCATCGACCGCATCGACGAGCATCCGATCGGCGGCGCCGCCAGCGCGATCGACCTGATCGACTACAAGACCGGCGGCGCGACCAAGCTCAGGGAGCAGGTCGCGATCCCGCTCGAGGACACGCAGCTCGCGTTCTACGCCGCGCTCGTCGGCGCGCGCCG
>DATMIN010000457.1:0-5535 GCA_035554275.1 Burkholderiaceae bacterium | reverse complement strand
ACCGCGGTGCGCGAGAATCCGCGCATGACGCCCATGACCCACATCGAAGACCTTCGCGTGCTCGCGAAGAAGCGCGTGCCGCGCATGTTCTACGACTACGCCGACTCGGGCTCGTACACCGAGAGCACCTACCGCGCCAATGAGAGCGACTTTGGCAAGATCAAGCTGCGCCAGCGCGTCGCCGTCAACATGGAAGGCCGCACGCTGCGCACCACGATGGCGGGCATCGACACCGCGATGCCGGTGGCGATCGCGCCGACCGGCATGACGGGCATGCAGCACGCCGACGGCGAGATCCTCGGCGCGCTCGCGGCGCAGAAGTTCGGCATCCCGTTCACGCTCAGCACGATGAGCATCTGCTCGATCGAGGACATCGCCGAAGCCACGCGCGCGCCGTTCTGGTTCCAGCTCTACGTGATGAAGGACCGCGACTTCGTCGAGCGCCTGATCGCTCGCGCCAAGGCCGCGAACTGCAGCGCGCTGATGCTCACGCTCGATCTGCAGATCCTCGGCCAGCGCCACAAGGACATCAAGAACGGCCTGTCGGCGCCGCCGAGGCCGACCCTGGCGAACCTGATCAACCTCGCGACCAAGCCGCGCTGGTGCCTCGGCATGCTCGGCACGAAGCGGCGCAGCTTCGGCAACATCGTCGGCCACGCGAAGGGCGTGGGCGACCTGTCGTCGCTCGGCTCGTGGACGGCCGAGCAGTTCGACCCGCGCCTGAACTGGGGCGACGTCGAGTGGATCAAGAAGCGCTGGGGCGGCAAGCTGATCCTGAAGGGCATCATGGACGTCGAAGACGCGCGCATCGCCGCCGACAGCGGCGCCGACGCGCTGATCGTCTCGAACCACGGCGGCCGCCAGCTCGACGGCGCGCCCTCGAGCATCGCGGCGCTGCCGGCGATCGCGCAGGCGGTGGGTTCGAAGATCGAGGTCTGGATGGACGGCGGCATCCGCAGCGGCCAGGACGTGCTGAAGGCCGTGGCGCTCGGCGCGAGGGGCACGCTGATCGGGCGCGCGTTCCTCTACGGCCTGGGCGCGATGGGCGAGGCCGGCGTGACGCGTGCGCTTGAGATCATCGCGAAGGAACTCGAGATCACGATGGCCTTCTGCGGCCACACCGACATCCGCAGCGTCGACCGCCACGTGCTGCTGCCGGGCACGCTGCCGGCTTGAGCGGCACGCCGTTCCTCTCGCGGCTCGCGCTGCCGCTTTCGCCGGCGTGGCGCGTGTGCGCAGCGTTCTTCCTCTACGCGTTCGCGATCGGCGGGATCTTCCCGCGCCTGCCCGAGATCCAGCGCGCGCTCGGCGCGGCCGAGGGTGTGTTCGGCCTGGCGCTGATCGGCGCGGCGTGCGGCACGATGGTCTCGCTCAGCGTCGGCGCGCGGCTGCTCGAGCGCGTCGGCCACCGGCGCGCGCTGCTCGGGCTGACGGCGCTGCTGCCGGTCTGCTACGCGTTCGCGGCGCTGGCGCGCACGCCGCTCGCGTTCTTCGCGCTGCTGCTGCCGGCCGGGCTGTGCATCGGCGCGATCGAGATCGTCGTCAACCTCGAGGCCGATCGCGTCGAGCACCAGAGCGGCCAGCGCTTCATGAGCCGCGCGCACGGCTTCTGGAGCGTCGGCTTCTTCGCCGCCGGGCTGCTCGGCGCGGCGCTGTCGCAGCTCGGTGTCGCGCCGTGGCTGCACCTCGCGCTGGTCGTGCCGCTGCAGGCGCTCGGCATCGCGCTGCTGCTCGGCAACTTCGAGCCCGCGCCGCAGCGCGCCAGCGCGACCGCGGCCGCGCCAGCCCGCTTCGCGCGCCCGACCTGGGGCGTGATGGCGCTGGTGGCGCTGACGCTGTCGGCGATGGTGCTCGAAGGTGCTGGCGCCGACTGGTCGGCGATCTACATGCGCGACGTGTTCGGCGCCGCGCCGTTCGTGGCCGGCCTGGCCGTCGCGGCCGGCGCGGCGACGCAGGCGCTGGCGCGCTTCGCGGCCGACCGCTTCGTCGCGCGCCACAGCCCGGTCGCGGTGGCGCGCGTGCTGCTCGCGCTGCTGGCCGCCGGCACGCTGCTGGTGTTCGCGGCGCCGGCGGGCGGGGTCGCGCTGCTCGGCTTCGCGCTGATGGGCGTGGGCACGAGCGCGATCTTTCCGCTCGCGATGAGCGCCGCGGCGCAGCGCACCGACCGCGCCGCGGCGACCAACGTCGCCGCGCTGGCGCAGATCTCGTTCGTCGCGTTCCTGCTCGGCCCACCGCTGCTCGGCGGCGTGGCGCAGGCCTTCGGCATGCGCTGGGCGTTCGGCGCCGGGCTGCCGCTGGTGGCGCTGAGCTTCATCGCGGCCTCGGCGTTGCGTGTCCGCTGACGCGAGCGTCAGCAAAGTGGGTGTTCCGGGGCCGGCGCGGCGGTACTAGAGTCGAATCACCGACCGACCGCACGGAGGCCTCGATGACGCTGCATCAGTTCCACGAGCTCAAGATCTGGCACCAGCGCCAGGGCCGCCGCCACCCGGTCGAGCACTCGCTGTGGGACGCGGTGCTGACGGCGTGGCTGCTCGGCTGCGTCGGCGTGCCGGCCTCGCTGCTGTTGCACAGCGGCTGGGCCGAGGCGGTGTGCTTCGCGCTGCTGTTCCTGCCCGGCGCCTACGTCGCGCTGCGGCGCTGGCTGCACCGCACGCGCCGGCTGCGGTGCGACTGGATCGTCGCGCTCGACTGACCCGGCCCGAGCCTCGATCAGAGGTCGCGCGACTCGAAGGTGTTGCAGTTGTCGGGGCTGCCCGACTCGAAGCCGCGCTTGAACCAGCCGACGCGCTGCGCGCTGGTGCCGTGCGTGAAGCTCTCGGGCACGACCGTGCCGCGCGACTTGCGCTGCAGGTTGTCGTCGCCGATCTGCGAGGCCGCATTGAGTGCGGTCTCGATGTCGCCCTGCTCGAGCCGCCAGCCCTGCTCGGACTGCGAGCGCTTGGCCCAGACGCCGGCGAAGCAGTCGGCCTGCAGCTCGATGCGCACGCTCATCGCGTTGGCCTGCGCCTCGCTGCTGCGCTGGCGCTGGGCATCGGCCTTGCCGGTGATGCCGAGCAGGTTCTGCACGTGGTGGCCGACCTCGTGCGCGACCACATAGGCCTGCGCGAACTGGCCCGGCGCGCCGAGCCGCTTGCTCATCACCGCGAAGAAGTTCATGTCGAGGTAGACCTTGCGGTCGCCCGGGCAGTAGAACGGGCCCATCGCGGCGTCGCCGCGGCCGCAGGCGGTGGCTTCGCTGCCGCTGAACAGGCGCAGCTTCGGCGGCTCGTAGGTCTGGCCGGCCTGCCTGAACACGTCGGTCCAGACCACCTCGGTGCTGCGCAGCACCTGCGAGACGAACTTGGCCTGCGGGTCGCCGGCCGGTGGCGCCGGCGCCGGGACGCTCTGCGTCACCGGGGCCTCGCCGCCGCCGCCGCTGAGCAGGCCGAGGATCGTCAGCGGGTTGATGCCGAAGATCCAGCCGGCGACCAGCGCGACCGCCACCGTGCCCAGGCCGATGCCGCCACCGCCGATGCTGAAGCCGCCACCACCGCCGCCCCCCGAGCCGCGCGCGTCCTCGACGTTCGAGCTCTCCTCCTGGCCGTCCATTCTCATGCGGGGCTCCTTCGCGGTTCGTGAGCCGCGGGTCTACGGCGCCCGCGATCGAGCCGCGATCGTAGCGCGCGCTGGCGGCGCGCTCTCGTAGGACGCCGCCGCGCGCCTCAGGTCTTCGGCAACGTCACGCCGCGCTGGCCCTGGTACTTGCCGCCGCGGTCTTTGTAGCTGGTCTCGCAGACCTCGTCGCTCTCGAAGAACAGCACCTGCGCGCAGCCCTCGCCGGCGTAGATCTTGGCCGGCAGCGGCGTGGTGTTGCTGAACTCGAGCGTCACGTAGCCCTCCCACTCGGGCTCGAACGGCGTGACGTTGACGATGATCCCGCAGCGCGCGTAGGTGCTCTTGCCGAGGCAGATCGTCAGCACGTTGCGCGGGATGCGGAAGTATTCGAGCGTGCGCGCCAGCGCGAAGCTGTTCGGCGGGATCACGCAGACATCGGCGTGGATGTCGACGAAGCTCTTCTCGTCGAAGTTCTTCGGGTCGACGACCGTGCTGTAGATGTTCGTGAACACCTTGAATTCGGGTGCACAGCGGATGTCGTAGCCGTAGCTGCTGGTGCCGTAGCTGACGATCTTGCGGCCCTGCGCATCCGCGCGAATCTGGCCCGGCTCGAACGGCTCGATCATGCCGGTGCTCTCGGCCATGCGGCGGATCCATTTGTCGCTCTTGATGCTCATGCGGGTTGGCCTTTGCGCGGGTGGCGCGATTGTAGAGAGCACGATTGCCGCTGTTGCCGGGCGCCCGCCCGGGCGCGGGATGGCGCGGCCGCGTCGATTGGCCTACGATGGGGCTCGCGTCCGTCCCACCACGACCCGGAGACCCCCGATGCGCGCTGCTGCCACCGAATTGCTCAGCCGGTACGCCGAGTACCACCGCGACCAGCGCAACATCGCCAGCCATTTCGTCGGCGTGCCGATGATCGTGTTCGGCGTCGGCGTGATGCTGGCGCGGCCGGCATTCGCGCTCGGCGGCCTGGCGCTGAGCCCGGCGTGGATCGTGTTCGCGGCGGTCGTGGCCTGGTACCTGGCGCGCGGCGGGCCGGTGCTCGGCGGCGCGGTCAGCCTGGGCGTCGGCGTGCTGATGCTGCTCGCGCACCAGGTCGCCTATGGCGGCACGATGTCTTGGCTCGGTTGGGGCCTCGGGATGTTCGTGCTCGGTTGGGTGATCCAGTTCATCGGCCACTGGTACGAGGGCCGCAAGCCCGCGTTCGTCGACGATCTGGTCGGCCTGCTCGTCGCCCCGATGTTCGTCACCGCCGAGGCGCTGTTCATGCTCGGCTGGAACCGCCCGCTGCTCGAGGAGATCGAGCGCCGCGTCGGCCCGACGATGCTGCGCGATCTGGCGCGCATCGCCTAATCGCCGTCGACCGGCGGCGGCGCGTAGCCGAAGCGGCCGGCGTTGCCGAGCAGGAACGCCGTCACCGCATCGGCGTCGTTCAGGTCGAGCAGCGGCAGATCGGTCGGCACCGGCAGTTCCCCGGCGCTGTCGGTGCACACCGCGACGATGTGCGCGTCGTGCGGATACTGCGCCGCCTGCCCCGACGCGGCGCGCCAGACCTCGATCTTCGGCAGCGCCGCGCGCTTGAAACCTTCCACCAGCACCCAGTCGCACGGCGCGAGTTCGGCGATCAAGTCGTGCACGCTCGGCGGCACGCGCACCTCGAACTCGCGCACCTTTGCCAGGCGCCGGTCGGACGCGATCACGACCTCGAACGCGCCGGCGCGGCGGTGCCGCCACGAATCTTTGCCCTCGTGATCGATGTCGAACGCATGGTGCGCGTGCTTGACGACCGAGACGCGGCGGCCGGCCCGCTTGAGCCGCGCGACGAGCTGCTCGACGAGCGTCGTCTTGCCCGAGCCCGAAAAGCCGGCGAAGCCGACAACGTTCATGTTTCGGGGGTGCACGGCCGCAGTGTATGCGGGCCGCCGGGCGTGGAAAATC
>DATMIN010000456.1:0-2113 GCA_035554275.1 Burkholderiaceae bacterium | reverse complement strand
GGAAGGCGTCGGCGTGGGCGCGGTCCTGGCTCATCAGCAGCCAGCGCGCCAGGCGCGGGCCGATCTGGTGGAAGCGCAGGCAGGCCGCCGATTCGGCCAGTTGCGCCATCAGCACGTAGGCGTAGCGGCCGAGGGTGCGCTGCAGCGCCGGGCTGTGCGCGAGTTCGGCCCGGAACGCCTTTGCGCCGATGCGCCAGGCGTTGCCCGGCCCCTGCACCAGCGCGCGCAGCGGCGTTGCGCTGACGCCGAGCGCGAGCTGCACGCCGAGCATGCCCTCGCGCCCGACCATGCCGACCTCGAGCCCCGGGCTGCCGGCGATCAGCGTGACCAGCGAGATGAACCCCCGCACCGGGAAATAGACGTACCGCGTCGGCGGCCCCGGCTCGCACAGCACCTCGTTCAGCACCAGCGGCATCGATTCGCACGCCGCCAGCAGCCGCGTGCGATCGCGCCGCGGCAGGGTTTCGATCAGGTGGTTCTCGATGGTCGACAAACGGCGCGCTCCGCAGTGGGACGACCACTGTGTGCGCATCAACGCGGTCCGACTGTCTGCCAGCGCACGCAGCGCGATGCTATGTCGCTATCACCGCCGGCAGCAGCCGGTCGTATTCCTTCTTGACGACCGCATAGCACTCGCAGGTGCGCTTCTCGAGGCCGGCGCGGTCGAGCACGCTGATGCGCCCGCGCGAGTAGCGGATCAGCCCGGCGCGCTGCAGCTTCAGCGCGCCCTCGGTCACACCCTCGCGGCGCACGCCGAGCATGTTGGCGATCAGCTCCTGCGTCATCACGAGCTCGTTGCCCCGCAGCCGGTCGAGGCTGAGCAGCAGCCAGCGGCACAGCTGCTGGTCGAGCGAGTGGTGGCGGTTGCACACCGCCGTCTGCGCCATCTGGGTGATCAGCGCCTGGGTGTAGCGCAGCAGCAGGTGGATCACCGGCAGGTGCGTGAACTCGGTGCGGATCGTGCCGGCGGCGATGCGGTAGCCCATACCGGCGCTCTGCACGACCGCGCGGCTCGGCGTCGACTCGCCGCCCATGAAGATCGAGATGCCGACCAGGCCCTCGTGGCCGACCACCGCGATCTCGGCCGAGGCGCCGTTCTCCATCACGTACAGCAGCGAGATGATCGCGGTGGTGGGGAAGTACACATGCGCCAGCGTGTCGCCGGGCTCGTACAGCACCTTGCCGAGCGGCAGGTCAACCAGCTCGAGCGCGGGCAGCCAGCGCTGCCACTCTGCATCGGGCAAGGCGGCGAGCAGCTGGTTGTTCTTGGGGTGGTGGGACGCGGCGATGCGAACTCCGGCGGTGAGCCCGCCAGTGTAAGCAAAGGCGGCGCCGGCTACGTTCGCTACCGCACGGACCCTCGACGCCCGGCTCGGCCGCGGGCCCGAGGCGTCATGGGCCGAACAGCAGCAGCGAGCCGACCACGACCAGCACGATCAGCATCGCCGAGAAGATCGCCGCCAGCTCGTAGCGGAACAGGCGCTCAGAGCGCGCGTAGGGTGTCAACGGCGCGTCGGCCAGCGGCAGCGGCAGCGGCGCCACGAACGGCTCGTCCGACGCCAGCTCGGCGAGGAATTCGGGCAAGGGGGAGACGTGTGCTGCGGTTGCGAGCATGATGGGCCTCCTGGGTCAGTGGGGCGGGTCGCCCGGCGAGCGGGGGCGCTGGAATCCGGGGTATAGCCGCCCCCCGGGCGATCCGTCTGTGCGCTGACGAACGTTGCGCGCGGCGACAGCCGCTTCCGTTCGCTGGCGCACAGACGCGTCGGCGCCCCGGCGCTAGCTTCGACCGATGTTCCACACCGTGTTCGTCTGGCGCCGGCGAGCGCCGTTTCCGAGGTTTCGATGGGCCTGTTGACGCTCGAGCACAGCACCCTCCTGCACCGCGCCGACATCGCGCTGTACGGCGCCGGCGTGGTCGGCTTGGCCGCGTTCCTGGTCGAGGCCGGCCCGCGCGCGTATTTGCCGATCGCGGCGTTCTGGGCCGTCGTCGGCTGGGTCGCCTGGAGCGCGATCGAGTACGCGCTGCACCGCTTCGTGCTGCACGGCGTGCAGCCGTTCCGGCGCTGGCACGAGGCGCATCACCAGCGGCCCGCGGCGCTGATCGGCGCGCCGA
>DATMIN010000455.1:0-4502 GCA_035554275.1 Burkholderiaceae bacterium | reverse complement strand
TTCGTAGCTCGGGTCCA
Organism: Burkholderiaceae bacterium; assembly: GCA_035554275.1. Lineage (GTDB taxonomy): Bacteria > Pseudomonadota > Gammaproteobacteria > Burkholderiales > Burkholderiaceae_C > LMDS01. The sequence continues at coordinate 4,485 of DATMIN010000455.1, read as the reverse complement.
TCAGCACAACCGCGCGCCGCGACGACGGCGGCACCTGGCCCTTCAGGCCGTCGAAGCCGTCGGTGTCGTAGACCTCGGCGCCCTTCGCGGTGCCGATGTATGACGCGAGGATGCGGTGGTCGGTCGGGTGCAGCTCGAACAGGCGAAGCTGATCCTGCGCGCGCAGCACCATCTGGCCGAACGCCGGCGAGCCGGGGTACTGCGTGAGCTTGCCGTCGGGGTTGAACTCGCGCACCAGCGCCACGTAGTCGGCCACGGCCGGTGGCAGGTCGTCGCGCGACCACAGCCGCGCGATGCCGTTCCCGAACTCGCCCTTCTGCTGCGCGTGGCGCCCCTCGAGCGAGTAGCCGCCGGCGCCGGCGTGGGTGTCGACCAGGCGGTACGGCTTGTCCTTCTGGTTCATGTGGCGCAGCACGCGGACCAGCACGGTGTGCTTGAGCACGTCGGCGTGGTTCCCGGCGTGGAAGGCGTGGCGGTAGGCGAGCATGGCGCGAGTGTCGCCGAAGCGGCGCTCGGCCCGACCGGCGCCGTGTGAACTCAGGCCGGGATGCGCAGCAGCTGGCCCGGGTAAATCTTGTCGGGGTTCGACAGCATCGGCTTGTTGGCCTCGAAGATCTTCGGGTACTGGCTGGCGTTGCCGTACTGGCTCTTCGCGATCGCCGACAGCGTGTCGCCCTTGACGACCGTGTACCAGCGCGATTCGTCGGCCGGCTCGGCCACGGTCAGCTGATCGGTGACGGCGCTGACGCCGCTGACGTTGCCGCAGCACAGCACGACCTTCTCCTTGGTCGCCTGGTCGACCGCCTGGCCGCCGACCGTGACGGTGCCGCTCGCGCCGTCGAACGCGACCGTCAGGCCGTCGACCTTCAGGTTCTGCGTGCCGATGTAGGCGGCGATCGCGTCGCTCGCGGTCTTGTTGGCGGCGGCGACATCGACGACCGGCGCTGCGGCAGCCGCGGGCTTGTGGCCGAAGAGTTTCTCGCCGGCTTCCTTGACGAAACTGATGATGCTCATGGGGTGCTGCTCTCTTGTGGTGAAGTGACGGGAACCGCAGCATGGACCCAACCGCGGTGCCGCGACAAGAAGCCCTGACACCAAAGCGGCGTGGGCGCCGTCCGACAGCGGTCGCTCAGGGCGCGCGGTAGGCGCGTTGCGCGGCGACGATGCGCCGGCCCTTCGGCCCGGCGATCCACGAGACGAACAGCGCCGCGGCCGGATGCCCGCTGCGGAACGAGCGCAGCACGTGCACCGCCTCGGCGAGCCGCACGTCGGCCTCGACCAGCACCGCGAGCGGTGCGCCGCCGTGTACGAGCCACACGCCGCGCTCCACCAGCGCGTAGGCGCCGGCCGCGCGCGCCTGCGCGAGCACCGGCGTGCGCTCGTCGGCCGGCACGTACCACGGCAGCGCCGGCGCCTGGCGCGCCTGGCGCCACAGCGCCTGCTCGCACACCAGCGCGCCCGAGCCGTCGTTGGCCGACAGGAAGCGCACGCTGCCGGGCTGCGCGAGCCCCGCCGCGTGCAGCTGCGTGAACGCCTGCGCGGCGTCACGCAGCCCGGCGATGCCGGCCGGGTCGTTGGCCTTGCGCTGCGGCGCCGGGCCGACGATCACGAACGCGCCGGCGGCAATCGCGCGCCGATCGTGCGCGAGGCCCTGCTGCTCAAGGCGGGCCTCGGCCTCGGGCGCATTCGAGAACGCCACGTCGAGCTCGCCCTGCGCGAGCGCATCGAGCATCGGCAACACCGGGTTCGGCAGCAGGTTGACTGCGAGGCCGGTGTCGCGGCCGAAGCCCTGCAGCAGCGCGCCGGCCAGGCCCGAATCGGCAAGTGCCGCGTCGCAGCCGAGCCGCAGCGGATCGCGCATCGAGCGCGCGGCCTGCGCGCGCGGGACGCCGATGCCGAGCGCGGCGAGCGATGCGACCAGCGAGGCAACAAGGGGGCGGCGGCGGACCATCACGCCGATTCTGCCGCCGCGGTCTGTCGGACAGCGCCTCGCGCGGGCCTTCCACGACGCCGCAAAGCGCCTACAAATGCACGCATGAACCCATACCGAAAGCGCATGAACCCCCCCGAGGTCCGGTGGTTACCGCCCTATTACACTGATCCGACAATCAGCCCCGTGGAGCGACCCCGGCGGGGCGTGGTCCGATCAGTCACGAGCCGGTCAAACCGGGCCGAAACCGCTGCCGGAGCGCGGCATTCGGCAAGCCCTGAGCGCGTCGCACGGCGCGCTCCCGGATTTGCCCAATTCCGCTTACTGACTTCGATGATTGGATCCGACATGAACCGTCCCGTGATGGAAGGGGTGCGATTGAACGTCCCCGCCGGTGTGCGCCACGCCAAGCTGATCGAGTGGGTCGCCGAGATGGCCGCGCTCACCGAAGCGGCCAGCGTCTACTGGTGCGACGGCAGCGACGCCGAGTACGACCGCCTCTGCGCGCAACTCGTCGCCGCGGGCACCTTCAAAAGACTCAACCCCGAACTGCGGCCGAACAGCTACCTCGCCTGCAGCAGCCCGAGCGACGTGGCGCGTGTCGAAGACCGCACCTTCATCTGTTCCGAAAAGAAGGAAGAGGCCGGCCCGACCAACAACTGGATGGCGCCGGCCGAGATGCGTGCGCTGCTGCAGACCGGCCTGCCCGACGGAACCCCCGCGCTGTTCCGCGGCGCGATGCGCGGCCGCACGATGTACGTGGTGCCGTTCTCGATGGGGCCGCTCGGCTCGCCGATCGCGCACATCGGCGTCGAGCTGTCCGACAGCGCCTACGTCGCCGTCAACATGAAGGTGATGACGCGCATGGGCGCGAAGGTGCTCGACGTGCTCGGCAGCGACGGCCACTTCGTGCCGTGCGTGCACAGCGTCGGCGCGCCACTCGAGCCGGGCCGCAAAGACGTGGCGTGGCCGTGCAACGCCACCAAGTACATCGTCCACTACCCCGAGACGCAGGAGATCTGGAGCTACGGCTCGGGCTACGGCGGCAACGCGCTGCTCGGCAAGAAGTGCTTCGCACTGCGCATCGCCTCGACGATGGGCCGAGACCAAGGCTGGCTCGCCGAGCACATGCTGATCCTCGGCGTGACCACGCCCGCAGGTCGCAAGCACCACATCGCGGCCGCGTTCCCGAGCGCTTGCGGCAAGACCAACTTCGCGATGCTGATCCCGCCGGCCGGCATGGGCGACTGGAAGGTCACGACGATCGGCGACGACATCGCCTGGATCAAGCCGGCCGCCGACGGCAAGCTCTACGCGATCAACCCGGAAGCGGGCTACTTCGGCGTCGCCCCCGGCACCAACGACCAGACCAACTTCAACTGCATGGCGAGCCTGAAGCGCGACGTGATCTTCACGAACGTCGCGCTGACCGACGACGGCGATGTCTGGTGGGAAGGCATGACCGACACCCCGCCGGCGCACCTGACCGACTGGCAGGGCCAGAGCTGGACGCCCGCGATCGCGAAGGAAACCGGCGCGAAGGCCGCGCACCCGAACGCACGCTTCACCGTGCCCGCCACCAACAACCCGGCGCTCGACCCGGAATGGGACAACCCCGCCGGCGTGCCGATCGACGCCTTCATCTTCGGCGGCCGTCGCTCGACCACCGTGCCGCTCGTCACCGAAGCGCGCAACTGGCTCGAGGGCGTCTACATGGCCGCGACGATGGGCTCGGAGACGACCGCGGCCGCCGCCGGCGCCCAGGGCGTGGTGCGCCGCGACCCGTTCGCGATGCTGCCTTTCATGGGCTACAACATGAGCGACTACTTCCAGCACTGGCTGGACATGGGCGCCAAGCTGCAGGCCGCGAACGCGGCATTGCCCAAGATTTACTGCGTCAACTGGTTCCGCAAGGGCCCGGACGGCAAGTTCGTCTGGCCGGGCTATGGCGACAACATGCGCGTGCTCGAATGGATCGTCGGCCGCATCGACGGCACCGCGCAGGGCGAAGACAACGCCTTCGGCGTGTCACCTCGCTACGACGGCCTCGACTGGACCGGCCTCGATTTCAGCCGGACCCAGTTCGACCAGGTCATGAGCATCGACCCGTCGGCCTGGAAGGCCGAACTGTCGTTGCACGACGAACTGTTCGCCCAACTGTCCCATCACCTGCCTGTTGAGCTGCCGGCGACGAAAGCGAAGATCGAAGCCCGCTTGGCGGGGTGACCGCAAGCGCATCCGGACCGCTCGACGCGGTCGAAGAATTCAGGGCCGGCGCATGCCGGCCCTTCGCTTTCAGCGAGCGGTCGAGACGAAGGCCGCCTCCTCGTGCCGGTCAGCGGCGGCGAACAGGTCATCGGCAAAGCCCGGATCCGACTTCATGAACTGCTGGGCGTAGGCACGAAGCTCGTTGGCTTCCTGCTCCAGGCTGGGCGCCGCCTTGACGCTGCGCGAGCTGCTGAAGGCCGAAGCGACGACACGGGCCAGCGCGATGACAACGCCAACGACGCGCTCGGCGCCGAGGTGACGGGTGGCGGGCTTGAACGATTGGCTGG
>DATMIN010000454.1:0-14803 GCA_035554275.1 Burkholderiaceae bacterium | reverse complement strand
CCATCGGGTCGAGATGCGCTGCCGCGGCGTTGACGCGCACGCCGAACGCCTGATCGGCGCCGAAGCGCTGGCTCAGATCGACCGCGCCGGTCAGCGTGCCCGGCTGCACCCACTCGAGCGATGCCGAACGCAGCGGCACGTCGAGCGGGCGCTTGACGACGTAGTTCACCAGGCCGCCGGGTGCGCTCGTGCCGGCCTGCATGCCGCTCGTGCCCTTCAGGATCTCGAGGCGCGCTTTGTTGTCGAGCGGGATCGAGGTCTCGGCGTTGATCGGCAACCCGTCGCGGCGAAAGTTGAAGCGGTTGTCGAGCACATAGCCGCGCACGCTGAGGAAGTCCCAGTAGCCCTCGGCGTTGTAGGCATCGCTAACGGCCGGGTCGATGCGCGTCAGGTCGGCCAGGCGCTGCACGCCGGCGTCCTTCCACTGTGTGCTGTCGAACATGCTGGCCTGGATCGGCGTGGCGGCGAGCGGCACGTCGCCCCAGCCGCCGACGGTCAGCGGCGGCGAGGCGCGGCCGGTGACCGTGACGGCCGGCAGCTGGGTCGCCGGCGTCGGCGTGGTCTGGGCGCCGGCGTGCGCGGCGAGCAGCGCAGCGGCAGCGGCAGTGATCGCGCGTGGCGCGGAGATTCGTGAGAGCGGTGTTGCGAAGTGGCGTGCCATCGTGGTTCCGAAAATTCGATGGCAGGTCGGCGGGCCGGCGGCGCGACGAACGCGTCGTCGCACCGTGTGGCCATGCTTCCCTGCGCGAGGATTACCTCAGTCAGGTTCAAAGGGACTATCTCAGTCGGGCCGGCGACGGCCCAACACCCCTAGCGGGCGCTTCGAGGGTTCGAAGCGAAATCGGATTGTGCCTGCAGTGCGGGCCGCGTGTCGCGTCAGCGCGAATCGCCCGGGGGCGCCACACCGAGCGCGCGATGCACGCGCGGGCTCGTCGTCGTGTACTCGAGCGGGATCGGTCGGCCCGGGAACAGGCGCGCGGCCGCGCCGTAGGCCGCGAGCGTGGCCTCATGGAAGCCGCACACGATCAGCTTGCGCTTGCCCGGGTAGGTGTTCACGTCGCCGACGGCGAAGATGCCGGGCTCGCTGGTCTCGAAGCTCGCGGTGTCGACGACGAGCTGCTTGCGTTCGAGCGCCAACCCCCACTCGGCGATCGGCCCGAGCTTCGGGCTCAGGCCCATCAGCACCAGCAACGTGTCGACCGGCAGCGAGCGGCTCGCACCGTCGGCGCCGAGCACGTCGAGCGCCAGCAGTCGGCTGCCCTCGTGGCGCACGCCGCTCGGCTGCGCGGCGACGAACTCGATGCGGCCGGCCGCGCGCAGCGCCTGCAACTCGGCGACGGTCTCGGGCGCGGCCTTGAACTCGTCGCGCCGGTGCATCAGCGTGATCGACGCCGGCCGCGCGGTGGATTCGTTCGCGAGCGCGATCGCAGCGTCGAGCGCGGCATCCGCATCGCCGGCGATCAGCACGCGATGGTTCGCGAGCTGTGCCGCGCCGGGCACCGCATGAAACACCTGCGTGCCCTCGAACGGCGCGAGGGCGTCGACCTTGAGCCGGCGCGGCACGAACGCGCCGACACCGCCGGCGATGAACACCGCGCGCGCCAGCAGCCGTGTGCTGCCGGCCGCGACGAGGAAGCGCCCGTCGGCCTGCTTCGCGAGCGTGTCGACCTGCCGGCCGAAATGCCACGCCGGCGCGAACGGCTCGATCTGCGCGAGCAGCCGCGCCACCAGCTCGCGGCCGGTGCAGACCTTCGTCGCCGGGATGTCGTAGATCGGCTTGTCGGCGTACAGCTCGATGCACTGGCCGCCGGCGACCGGCAGCGCGTCGATCACGTGGGCGCGCAGGTCGAGCAGGCCGAGCTCGAACACCTGGAACAGCCCGACCGGGCCGGCGCCGATGACGACGGCATCGGTCTCGATCGGCGCGGCGCTCGCGGGCGTGGCCACGGCCGCGTTCACGGCACGCTCAGCGGATCAGCTCGCCGAGCTTGCCGGTCTTGTCTTTCCAATCGTCGGCATCGGGCTGCGGCGCCTTGCGCTTGGTGATGCTCGGCCAGTTCTTCGCGAGCTCGGCGTTCAGCGGGATCATGTGCTGCTGGTCGCCGGGCACGTCTTCCTCGGGCACGATCGCGTTGACCGGGCACTCGGGGATGCAGACCGCGCAGTCGATGCACTCGTCCGGGTCGATCGTCAGGAAGTTCGGGCCTTCGCGGAAGCAGTCGACCGGGCACACATCGACGCAATCGGTGTACTTGCAGCGGATGCACGATTCGAGGACGACGTGGGTCATGGTGGCGCTCAGGGATGAAGAAGTCTCGGGCCAGCGGTGCCGGGCGCGCGAGTCGATGACACGATTTTAGGGCTTGGCGGCGAGCGCTCGTGCGGCAGTGGCCGCGGCCGGCTGCGCGGCGTGCAATGGCGATTCGATTGCGGCGGCGCCGGCGCCGACCGTCACGACCGTCGGCCGGCCCGCGTGCAGCAACGCGGCGGCGCCGAGGCCGGCCACCGTTTGTTCGCTGTGCAGCGCATCGGGCCAGCCGGCGCGCGAGACCACACTGGTCGGCGCGTCGGCGGGCCAGCCGGCGGCGCGCAGCCGCCGCGACAGCGCGGCGAGCTGCTTGCCGGCCATGTAGAACACCTCGGTGTCGGCGTGGCGCGCGGCGTACAGCTCGCCCTCGCGCGTCATCGCGGTCGTCAGGCTGACGCTGCGGCCGCTGCCGCGCCGCGTCAGCGGGCGCTTTGTGGCGGCCGCGGCGGCGAGCGCGGCGCTGACGCCGGGCACGACTTCCGAGTCGATGCCCGCGGCCGCCAGCGCCTCGAGCTCTTCCTCGAGCCGGCCGAACACGCTCGGGTCGCCGCCCTTGAGGCGCACGACGAGCCGGCCGGCCGATGCATGGCGCACCAGCAGCGCGTTGATCGCGGTCTGGTCGGTGCTGTCGCGAAAGCCGCGCTTGCCCACGTGCAGCCAAAGCGCGTTCGGCGCCAGCGCGCGCAGCACCGGGTCGGTCAGCGCGTCGTGCAGCACGACCTCGGCTTGCGCCAGGCGCTGCGCGCCGCGCACCGTGATCAGATCGGCCGCGCCGGGGCCGGCGCCGACGAAGATCACGCGGCCGGCGGTGGGCTCGCTCACGCCGGCGCCTTCACCAGCAGCGCGCCGCTGGTCCGGTTGCTGGTCGGGTCGACGACGATCAGCGCGCCGCCGACGCGGTTGGTCTCGTACGCCTCGATCGGCAGCGGCTGCTGCGTCTCGACGACGACATGGCCGATGTCGTTGACCGCGAGTTCGTGCGCATCGGTGCTGCGCAGCGTGTGGATGTCGAGGCGGCTGTCGATCGAGACGATGCGCGCCGGGACCCAGCGGTTGCCGTGGCGCACGACGTACTTGCGGCCGACGATCGCGGGCTCGGTGTCGAGCCAGGCCAGCGTCGCGGTGAAGCGGTGGGTCTCGTGCACGCTGCCGGGGGTGGCGATCCAGTCGCCGCGCGAGACATCGAGCTGGCGGTCGAGCACGAGCCCGGCCGACTGGCCCGCCTCGGCCGACGCGACCACCGCGCCGGCCACGCGCAGCTCGGCGACGACGGCGCGCTGCCGGCTCGGGAAGATCTGCACTTCGTCGCCGGCCTGCACGCGGCCGTGCGCGATGCGGCCCCACAGTGTGCGCGGCTGCACGCCGGTGCCGGCGGGTGCGTCGCCGGCATCGTCGCGCGCCACGTATTGCACGGGGATCAGCAGATCGCCGCTGGTGCGCTCCTGCCCGGTCGGCAGCCGCTCGAGCAACTGCAGCAGCGAGGGGCCGTCGTACCACTCGGCCCAGGCGCGCAGCGCGCCTTCGCTGGCGGCCGGGGCGCGCGTCACGTTGTCGCCGCGCAGGGCCGAGACCGGCACGATGCCGGCGACCTCGATCCGCGCTTCGGCGGCGAACGCGAGCAACGCATCGCGCACCGCCGCATACGCCTGCGCCGGGTCGTCGACGGCGTCGAGCTTGTTGATCGCGAACACGATGCTCGGCACGCGCAGCAGCCGCGCGAGCAACGCGTGGCGGCGCGTCTGCGCGAGCAGCGCGACGGGCGCGGCCGCTGTCGCCGATGCGGTGTCGAGCTTGGTGATGTCGACCAGCACCACGGCCGCGTCGCTGCCCGCGGCGGCCGTCACCATGTTGCGCGTGTACTGCTCGTGGCCGGGCGCGTCGGCGATGATGAACTTGCGCGAGCGCGTCGCGAAGTAGCGGTAGGCGACGTCGATCGTGATGCCCTGTTCGCGCTCGGCCTCGAGGCCGTCGGTCAGCAGCGAAAGATCGAAGCCCGGGCCGCCGTCGGCCGCGGCCGTGCCGGCGGCGCGCTTCTCGAGCGTGTCGATCTGGTCGGCCAGGATCGCGCGCGAGTCGAACAGCAGCCGGCCGATCAGCGTGCTCTTGCCATCGTCGACCGAGCCGGCGGTGAGGAAGCGCAGCGCGCGATGGTCCGCCGGCAGCGCGGCGGACGGCGCCGAAGGTGCGGCGTCCCTGCGCGTGAGTTCGAGCGTGGCGTCCATCAGAAGTAGCCCTCTTTCTTGCGCCGCTCCATCGAGGCATCCGACGTGCGGTCGTCCATTCGCGTTGCGCCGCGCTCGCTGACGGTGACCTGCAGCGTCTCGGCCACGACCTCGGCCGCACTCGCCGCCGGGCTCTCGACCGGGCAGGTACACGTCATGTCGCCGACGGTGCGAAAGCGCACCTCGACCTGCTCGACGCTCTCGCCGGGTTGCACCGGCGTGACCTCGGTCAGCGGCACGAGCAGGCCCTTGCGGCGGATCACCGGGCGCTGGTGCGCGTAGTAGAGACCCGGCAGCGGGATGTTCTCGCGCGCGATGTAGAGCCACACGTCGAGTTCGGTCCAGTTGCTGATCGGGAACGCGCGCAGGTGCTCGCCGGGGCGGATGCGGGTGTTGAACAGCGTCCACAGCTCGGGGCGCTGCTCTTTCGGCTGCCATTGGCCGAACGCGTCGCGGTGGCTGAAGATGCGCTCCTTCGCGCGCGCCTTCTCCTCGTCGCGGCGCGCGCCGCCGAGCAGCACGTCGAAGCGGTGTTCCTCGATCGCCTCGAGCAGCGCGACGGTCTGGTGGCCGTTGCGCGATTCGAGCGGGCTCGCCAGGCGCACGGTGCCGCGCGCGATCGAATCGTCGAGATGGCCGACGACGAGGCGCTCGCCCATCTCGGCGACGCGCCGATCGCGGAACTCGATCACCTCGGGGAAGTTGTGGCCGGTGTCGACATGCAGCAGCGGGAACGGCAGACGCCCTTCGTACTGGCCCTGCGCGTTCCTGCGCTTGAACGCCTTCTCGGCCAGCCGCAGCACGACGCACGAATCCTTGCCGCCCGAGAACAGCAGCGCGGGGCGCTCGAACGCGGCCACGCTCTCGCGCAGGATGAAGATCGCCTCTTCCTCGAGCCAGTCGAGGTGGGTCTGGTCGAGTTCGGGCAGCAGCTGCTCGACTTTCAACGCGGCGTTCATGCGCGCTCTCCGATCATGGAAACTTGCGGGGCTTCTTCTTCGTGGACGTGCAAGCCGCATTCCTTGGCGCCCTCCGCCTCCCACCACCAGCGGCCGGCGCGGAAGTCTTCGCCGACCGCGATCGCGCGGGTGCACGGCGCGCAGCCGATGCTCGGCATGAACTCGTCGTGCAGCGGGTTGTAGGGCACGTCGTTCGAGGCGATGTAGTGCCAGACGTCGGCCCACGACCAGTCGGCCAGCGGGTTGAGCTTGGTGCGGCCGTGGTCGTCGATCTCGTTGAACTCGACCGTGCCGCGGTTCGCCGATTGCTCGCGCCGCATCCCGGTGACCCAGGCGCTGCGCTCGGCCAGCATCCGGCCGAGCGGCTCGACCTTGCGGATCGCGCAGCAGCCCTTGCGCAGTTCGAGGCTCTCGTACATCGCGCGTTCGCCATGATCACGGACGAAGTGGATCACCGACTCGTTGAGCGGCCGGTAGACCTCGGCGTCGATGCCGTAACGCTCACGGATGCGCTCGATCAGCGCGAGCGTTTCGGCGTGCAGCTTGCCGGTGTCGAGCGTGCCGAGCGCGATCGGCAGATGGTGGCGCGCGATCAGGTCGGTGATCACCATGTCCTCGGCACCGAGGCTCGTCGCCTGCACGATGCGGCCCGGGTGCTCGGCCGCAGCGCGCTGCAGCAGCGCGGTGGCGTTCGCCACGCGCGCGTCGAAGCCGGGCGTCTCGCGCGCGTAGAGGCCGATCGCCGATGCGCTCATATCGCCGCCCCCGCATTGACGAATTCCTGTTGCGCGTGCGCCAGCGCCTCGGCGGTGCCGCTCGGCTTGGCGAACAGCGGCAGCGGGTCGTCGATGCCGCCCTGGTAGTGGCCCGGGAAGAAGCTCAACGCGCGGTGCGCCGCGTCGAGCGACTGATCGGCGCGCAGCAGCGCGGCGTCGAAGCCGGTGCGCTGCAGCAGCGGCACCATGTCGACCAGCACGTCGCCGGACGCGCGCACCTGGCCTGTGAACCGGTAGCGGGCGCGCAGCGTGTGCGCCTGGCTGTAGGCACGGCCGTCGACCCACTTCGGAAAGTGCAGCACGACGAGCGCAAGGCGCGGCAGATCGGCGGCGATCTCCTTGACCTCGGCGTCGTTCTCGAGCGTCACGCCCACCGGCATGCCGGCCGGCCACTGGGCGCGGAACGCGTGCCATTGCTCGAGCGTCAGCAGCAGGTTCGGGCGCGGGTCGATGTAGGCGGCCGGGCCGTCCTCGCCGCCGAGCGTGCGCCAGGCGTCCTTCGGGGGATCGATGAACTTCATGCTCGTGCTCCGTCACGCCGCGTGCGCACTCGCGGTGCTGCGCCGCACCGCGTTCGCCGAGGTCTTGAAAGGCTCGATGCCGACGCGCTTGACGGTGTCGATGAAGCGCTCGTTCGCCGCGCGCCGCTCGCGATACGTGTCGACGAGCGCCTCGATCACGTCGGTTACTTCGTCGGCCGCGAACGACGGGCCGATCACCTTGCCCGGCACCGAGGCACCGCTGAGCGTCGAGCCGTCGGAGCCGCCGAGCGAGATCTGGTACCACTCCTTGCCGTCCTTGTCGACGCCGAGCACGCCGATGTGGCCGCTGTGGTGGTGGCCGCACGAGTTGATGCAGCCGCTGATGTGCAGGTCGAGAAGCCCGATGTCGTCGAGCTCGTCGAGTTCGTCGAAGCGCTGCGTGATCTCTTCGGCGATCGGGATCGAGCGCGCGTTCGCGAGCGCGCAGAAATCGCCGCCGGGGCAGGCGATCATGTCGGTCAGCAGGCCGATGTTGGGCGTCGCGAAGCTCGCATCGCGGGCCGCTTGCCAGAGCGCGTGCAGGTCGCGCTCGCGCACCCACGGCAGCACCAGGTTCTGCTCGTGCGTGACGCGCAGCTCGCCGTGGCTGAAACGGTCGGCGAGGGCGGCGGCGGCGTCCATCTGGTCGCCGGTGACGTCACCGGGCGCCTGGCCGGCGCGCTTCAGCGACAGCGTCACCGCGCGGTAGCCGGGCACCTGATGCCCGTGCACGTTGCGCTCGAGCCAGCGGCCGAAGGCCTTCGGCGCGTCGACGCTGCCGAGCGCGGCTTCGGGTTCCGGCCGCACGCCGGCCGGCCGCACGAAACCCTTCGCGACGCGCTCGAACTCGGCCTGCGGCAGCAGATGCGCGCTGCCGGCCACGTCGTGCTCGAGGATCTCGGCGAACTCGGTGTTCACCGCCTCGATGAACTTCTGGCCCTCGGCCTTGACGAGAATCTTGATGCGCGCCTTGTACATGTTGTCGCGCCGGCCGTAGCGGTTGTAGACCCGCACCACGGCCTCGAGGTACACGAGGATCTGCTGCCACGGCAGGAACTCGCGGATCACGACACCGATGATCGGCGTGCGCCCCATGCCACCGCCGACGCTGACCTCGAAGCCGATCTCGCCGGCGTCGCTCTTCTTCAGCTTCAGGCCGACGTCGTGCCAGCCGGTCGCGGCGCGGTCTTCGGCCGCGCCGGTGATCGCGATCTTGAACTTGCGCGGCAGGAACGCGAACTCGGGGTGCAGCGTGCTCCACTGGCGCAGCAGCTCGGCGTAGGGCCGCGGGTCGACGACTTCATCGGCGGCGATGCCGGCGAGCGCGTCGCTGGTGATGTTGCGGATGCAGTTGCCGCTGGTCTGGATGCCGTGCATGTCGACCGAGGCGAGCAGGTCCATCACGTCGGCGGCGCGCGCCAGCGGGATCCAGTTGAACTGCAGGTTCTGGCGCGTCGTGAAGTGGCCGTAGTCGCGGTCGAACTCGCGCGCGATGCGCCCCAGCATGCGCAGCTGCGTCGCGCTGAGTTCGCCGTACGGCACCGCGATGCGCAGCATCGGCGCGTGGCGCTGCACGTACCAGCCGTTCTGCAGGCGCAGCGCGCGGAAGTCGTCTTCCGGCAGGCGGCCGCCCAGGTGCCGCTCGAGCTGGTCGCGAAACTGCGCGGCCCGCTGGCGGACGAACTGCTTGTCGAACTCGGTGTACTGGTACATGGCGGATTGGGGCTCGGCTCGCGAACGAGTCTTGGGGGAATGTACGGAGGCTTTATATGATCAGGAACAACTTTATTCAAAGTTGCTTATGCCGGTCTGGAATGAGCTCGTGGGCGGCGCGGCGGCCGACCGGTCGGTCCGGCGCGCCTCGAGCCACTCGAACAGCGCCATGCCGAGCAGCATCGCCAAGACGAACACCACCGCCTTCGGCTGGCCCATGCCGAGCGCGACCAGCGCCGGGCCGGGGCAGAACCCGGCCACACCCCAGCCGACGCCGAACAGCGCGCCACCGAGCAGCAGCCGGCGGTCGACGCGCCGCGGCGCTGGCAGCCGCATCGGCGCGCCGAGGAGCGACAGCGCGCGTCGCCCGGCGAGGCGGAACGCGACCAGGCCGACCGCGATCGCCGCGGCCATCACGAGCGCGAGCGACGGATCCCACGGCCCGGCCAGATCGAGGAAGCCGAGGATCTTGGCCGGATCGGTCATGCCGGCCACGATCAGCCCGATACCGAACAGCAGGCCGGTGAGCAGCGCGGTGACGATCGTCATCGTCGCCCTCATGCGCCGGCCAGGTGGCGCAGCACGAACACCGCGGCGAAGCCGCTCGCCATGAACGCCAGCGTCGCGGCCAGCGAGCGCAACGACAGGCGCGACAGCCCGCACACGCCGTGGCCGCTGGTGCAGCCCGAGCCGTAGCGCGTGCCCACCCCGACGAGCAGGCCGGCGAGCGCGAGCGTGGGCCAGGACGCGTCGATCCGCGGCACCGGCCACGGTGCGAACACGCCATACGCCAGCGGCGCCGCGATCAGACCAATCACGAACGCGATCCGCCACGCCACGTCGCCCGCCACGGGCCGCAGCAGCGCGCCGACGATGCCGCTGATGCCGGCGACGCGCCCGTTCAGCAGCGCGAGCAGACCGGCGGCCGCGCCGATCACCGCACCGCCGGCCAGGGCCGTCCACGGGGTGAACGCGTTCCAGTCGATCGTCATCGGGGTTCCTCGGGCGCCAGGCGTGGGTTCAATGCGGGTGCCGGTGATGGATGTCCGGCACGTGCGCGTGCGCGTGGGTCAGCCCGGCGTGGCCGTGCGCATGGGCGTGCGGCTCGCGGCCGTCCCAGGCGAAGTCGTGGTCGTGGCGGTGGTGGTCGTCGTGCACGTGAGGGTGCGCGTGCGAGGTCGGCAGGTGCGTGTGCAGGTGGCCGTGGCGCTCGCGCAGATGCAGCCAGACGCCCGCTGCCATCAGCAGCGCCGCGAGCCAGAACGTCGGCGCCGGCAGCGCCGGCCACCACAGCAGCGCGATCAGCACGCCGAGCAGCGGCGCGACCGAGAAGTACGCGCCGGTGCGCGCCGTGCCGAGCGAGCGCAGCGCGACGACGAACAGCACCAGGCTCAGGCCGTAGCCGGCGAAGCCGACCGCGAGCGTCGCCGCGAGCGTGCCCGGCGCCGGCGCGTGCGCGCCGCCGAGCCCCGCGAGCGCGACGTTGACGACCCCGGCGCACAGCCCCTTCAGGCACGCGATCAAGAGCGCGTCGTTCGCCGAGACGCGCCGCGTCAGGTTGTTGTCGACCGCCCAGCACAGGCACGCGCCGACGATCAGCAGCGCCCCGGGCGCGAGCCGCCACTCGCCCGGCTGCCACGACAGCAGCGCGCCGCCGGCGACGATCGCGAGCATCCCGAGCACCATCTGCCGGTCGGTGTTCTCCTTGAACACCAGCCACGCGATCAGCGCGGTCAGCACGCCCTCGACGTTGAGCAGCAGCGCGGCGGGCGCGGCGTCGGTGGTGGCCAGGCCTGTCATCAGCAAGGCCGGGCCGAGCAGGCCGCCAGCGACGATCGCGCCGATCAGCCACGGCACGTCGTCGCGCGGGATCGCCAGCGTCGTGACGCTCGCACCGCGCGAGCGTTCGACCGCGCGGCGCAGCAGCAGCAGCGCCGCCAGCCCGAGCCCGCTGCCGAGGTACAGCAGCCCGGCCAGCAGCAGCGGCGGCAGCTCGGCCCCGAGCAGCTTCGCCGCCGGCGTGCTGGCGCCGAACAGCAACGCGGCGGCGAGCGCGGGGGCGGCGGCGGTCAGCGACGACATGGCCCGAGTGGAGCACAGGCCCTCGCGCCTTGCTGCGAGCGGGCCCAATGAAGAAGGCCCGGTGCGAGCACCGGGCCTGATGGTTCCCTGAAGCGGGAGCGATGCGGCCGGCGCACGCCGGCCGTCGAACTTACGCGACGCGCTTGACCTTGGTGGCCTTGGTCGCGCTGGCGCTGATCGCCTGGAAGTTCGCTTCGGCGGTTTCGGTCGCCTGCTTGACGGCCTTCTGCACGCCTTCGAACGCGTTGTTCGCGGCGGCGACGGCCGACTTCACGAGCGCGACGGCGTTCTCGCTGCCGGCCGGCGCGTTCTTCACAGCGCTGTCGACGACCGACATGAACTTCGTCTGCGCTTCGGCGGCGGTGGCTTCGGCGACCTTCGTGACTTCGGCGCCGGTCGAGGCGGCGATGTCGTACAGGTGGCGGCTGTAGGCGGCGGCCTTCTCGGCGGCCGGCTGCAGCAGGCTGGCCTGCAGCGCCATCAGCTCTTGCGCATCCTTGGCCGACAGGGCGGCCTTGGTGTTGGCGGCGGCTTCGCTGATCGCGGCACGCGCGACTTGCAGGTTCAGCTCGACGACCTTCTCGACGCCTTCGAAGGCCTTGTTCGTCAGGCCGAACAGCACCTCGAGGTTGGACTTGTGGGCGGCCAGAACTTGATCGGTGGTAATCATGGGGAAGTCTCCAGACAGGGTTGAAGGAAAGGGCGGTTGCCCGGGCGCTGCAACTTTGCTGCGCTGCAACATGAACCGAAGTATAGCGACCGATCCGCGCGTTGCAAGCGCCTTTTGCTGCAATGCAGCAATCTAGTCGGACTCCCCTAGAAACCGCCCGACCCGGGCCGCCCGGCACAATCCGGCGCGCCCACCCGTCGCTGCCGATGCAAGCCTTCTACGCCGATCAGTTCGTGCTGCCGTTGCCGCCGGGGCACCGCTTTCCGATGTCGAAGTACCGGCTGCTGCGCGAGCGGCTCGAAGGCCTGGCCGATCTCGAGCTGTGCCCGGCGCTGCCGGCCAGCGACGGCGAACTCGCGCTCGCGCACACGCCGGCCTACCTCGCGGCGGTGACGCACGGCACGCTGAGCCCGGCGCTGCAGCGCGAGATCGGCTTCCCGTGGAGCGAGGCGATGGTCGAGCGCGCACGGCGCTCGGTCGGCGCGACGATCGCGGCGGCGCGCGCGGCGCTGGCCGGCGGCGTCGCCACCAACGTCGCCGGCGGCACGCATCACGCGAGCGCCGACAAGGGCGGCGGCTACTGCGTGTTCAACGACGCCGCGGTCGCCGCGCGCCTGATGCAGGCGGAGTGGCATCGCCTGCACCGCAGGCTGCTGCGCGTCGCGATCGTCGACCTCGACGTGCACCAGGGCAACGGCAGCGCCGCGATCTTCGTCGACGACCCGACCGTGTTCACGCTGTCGCTGCATGGCGCGAAGAACTTCCCGTTCCGCAAGGCCCTGAGCGATCTCGACGTCGAGCTGCCCGACGGCTGCGGCGACGCCGAGTACCTCGCCGCGCTCGACACCGCGCTCGCCGAACTCTGGCGCCGCCACGCCGAGCACCCGCCGGGCCTGGTCTTCTACCTCGCCGGCGCCGATCCGCACGAAGGCGATCGCCTCGGCCGCCTCAAGCTCAGCACCGCCGGCCTGGCCGAACGCGACCGGCGCGTGCTCGGCGCGCTGCGCGAGCGGCGCATCCCGGTCGCGCTGTCGATGGCCGGCGGCTACGGCCGCCTCGTCGACGACACCGTCGCCGTGCACCTGAACACCTTCCGCGAAGCGATCGAGAGCTGGCGGCGATGGAACAATGCGGCGCCATGAGCGCGCCTTCTGCCACGACGCGGCCCGCGCCTCCCGGCCGCGACGCCTATCGCCACTTCAGCGCGATCACGACGCGCTGGATGGACAACGACGCCTACGGCCACGTCAACAACGTCGTCTACTACAGCTGGTTCGACACGGTCGTGAACCGCTACCTGATCGAGGCCGGCGCGCTCGACGTCGAGCGCAGCCCGGTGATCGGGCTGGTCGTCGAGACGCACTGCAACTACTTCGCGTCGCTCGCGTTCCCGCAGACGGTCGAGGCGGGCCTGCGCGTCGCGCGGTTGGGCAGCTCGAGCGCGCGCTACGAGATCGGCCTGTTCGCCGCCGGGGCGCCGCTCGCCGCGGCATGCGGGCACTTCGTCCACGTCTACGTCGACCGCGCCACGCGCCGGCCGACGCCGCTGCCCGCCCCACTCGTTCAAACCCTGCAAGGACTGCTGCTTTGACCTCGATCCGCCCGACCCCCGAACAGACCGCCGCCGTCGACACCGCGATCCGCACGCGCCGCTCGCTGCGCGCCTTCCTGCCGACGCCGGTGCCGCGCGCGACGATCGAGGCGATCCTCGATGTCGCGGCGCGCGCGCCGTCGGGCACCAACACACAGCCCTGGAAGGTCTACGTGCTGACCGGCGCGGCGAAGGACGCGCTCTCGCGCAAGATCGCCGCGGCCTACGACGATCCGCAGGTGCGCGCGCAGCACATCGAGGAGTACGCGTACTACCCGACCGAGTGGAAGGCGCCGTTCATCGACCGGCGCCGCAAGCTCGGCTGGGACTTGTACGGCCTGCTCGGCATCGCCAAGACCGACAAGGAGCGCATGCACGCGCAGCACCGCCGCAACTACGAGTTCTTCGACGCGCCGGTCGGCCTGATCTTCACGATCGACCGCGTGATGCAGCAGGGCAGCTGGCTCGACTACGGGATGTTCCTGCAGAGCATCATGGTCGCGGCGCGCGGCCGCGGCCTCGACACCTGCCCGCAGGCCGCATTCACCCAGTTCCACCGCATCATCAGCGAGCATGTGGGCGCGCCGGCCGAGGAGCAGGTGGTGTGCGGCATGTCGCTCGGCTGGGCCGACCCGGCGGCGGTCGAGAACACGCTCGTCACCGAGCGCGAGCCGGTCGGCGCCTTCACGCGCTTCCTCGAGTGAACGGCGCGAAGCGATGAACAGCAAGCCTGCCGTGCTCGTCTGCCGTGCCGTCTTCCCCGACATCGTCGATCGGCTGCGCGAGCACTTCGATGTCGAAGACAACCCGTCCGACATCGTCTGGACCC
This sequence comes from Burkholderiaceae bacterium, assembly GCA_035554275.1. Taxonomy (GTDB): domain Bacteria; phylum Pseudomonadota; class Gammaproteobacteria; order Burkholderiales; family Burkholderiaceae_C; genus LMDS01. The sequence continues at coordinate 1,132 of DATMIN010000454.1, read as the reverse complement.
AGCCCGAGCTGATCGCGCACCTGCAGGGCAAGGCCGGCGTGTTCATCACCGGCACGCAGCCGATCGACACGGCGCTGCTCGAGGCCTGCCCGGCGTTGCGCGCGGTGTGCAGCATGGCGGTCGGCTACAACAACGTCGACGTGGCGGCCTGCACCGCGCGCGGCGTGGTCGTCAGCAACGCGCCCGACGTGCTGACCGAGACCACCGCCGACTTCGGCTTCGCGCTGATGATGGCCGCGGCGCGCCGCATCGGCGAGAGCGAGCATTACCTGCGCAGCGGCGCGTGGAGCAAGTGGAGCGTCGACGCCTTCGCCGGCACCGACGTGTTTGGGGCGACGCTGGGCGTGCTCGGCATGGGCCGCATCGGTCAGGCGATCGCGCGCCGCGGCGCGCTCGGCTTCGGCATGAAGGTGCTGTACCACAACCGCTCGCGCCTCGACGCCGCGATCGAGCGCGAGCTCGGCGCGCGCTGGGTCGACAAGAACACGCTGCTGCGCGACAGCGATCACCTCGTGATCGTGGTGCCATACAGCGCCGCGTCGCATCACCTCGTCGGCAGCGCAGAACTCGCGCTGATGAAGCCGACCGCGACGCTGACCAACATCGCGCGCGGCGGCATCGTCGACGACGCGGCGCTCGCGCTAGCGCTGCGCGAGCGCCGCATCGCCGCCGCCGGGCTCGACGTGTTCGAGGGCGATCCGCGCGTGCACCCCGATCTGCTGACGGTGCCGAACGTCGTGCTCACGCCGCACATCGCGAGCGCCAGCCTGCCGACGCGCCGCGCGATGGCGAATCTCGCGGTCGACAACCTGATCGCCGCGCTCGGCGCCGGGCCGACACCGCACCGGCCGCCGAGCGCGCTGAACCCCGAGGCATTGCGGCGCGGCGCCTGAGCCTGCCGTAGGAGCCTGCCCACAGGCGAAGGCGATACGCCCCGATGCGGGCCGGCGCGCGTGCGTGAGAGCATCGCGCGATGAGCGCCGCTGTCACATCCCGCACGCGCAAGCTTCGCGCGTGGCACCTCGTTGCGGGCGCAGCGTTGCTGCTGGTCGCGGCATTCGGCGTGTGCGAGGCGCTCGGCTGGCCGTTCCTCGCCGGGCCGGTGCAGCGTGCGCTCAGCGACGCGCTCAAG
>DATMIN010000453.1:0-8220 GCA_035554275.1 Burkholderiaceae bacterium | reverse complement strand
GCGCTCGCGGTCGAACGCGGCGAGCGCTTCGCGGCCGGCGTCGAGCGTCGGCGCGGCCCAGAACGCCGGCACCGCGCGCGCGATGTCGCCGCGCACGCGGCGCAGCAGGAAGCCCTTCCAGAAGATCAGCACCCAGGCGCTGATCGACATCAGCAGCAGCAGCGCGGCGACGGCGCGCGTGACGGCGTCGCCCTGGCTCCAGAAGTTGGCGAAGCCGCCCATTCAGCCCAGTCCGAGCACCGCGTCCATGCCGAACAGGCCGGTCGTGTGCGCGCGCAGGAAGCGCGCCGCGCGCAGGCTGCCCTGCGCGTAGCCGGCGCGGCTGTTCGAGCGGTGCGTGATCTCGATGCGCTCGCCGGTGCCGGCGAACAGCACGGTGTGGTCGCCGACGATGTCGCCGCCGCGCACCGTGGCGAAGCCGATCGTCGACGGGTCGCGCGCGCCGGTGACGCCTTCGCGTGCGTAGACCGCGCAGTCCTTCAGCTCGCGACCGAGCGCGGCGGCGACGACCTCGCCCATCTGCAGCGCGGTGCCGCTCGGCGCGTCGACCTTGTGGCGGTGGTGCGCCTCGATGATCTCGATGTCGTAGCCCTCGTGCAGTGCGCGCGCGGCGACGTCGAGCAGCTTCAGCACGACGTTGATGCCGACGCTCATGTTCGGCGCCAGCACGATCGCGATGTGCTTGGCGTGCGCGGCGATCTCGGCCTTCTGCGCGGCGCTGAAGCCGGTGGTGCCGATCACGGCCTTGACGCCGAGCTCGCGGCACACCGCGAGGTGCGCGAGCGTGCCCTCGGGGCGGGTGAAGTCGATCAGCACGTCGGCGTCGGCGAGGCCGGCGCGCAGGTCGGCGCTGATCGCGACGCCGCTGGCGCGGCCGAGGAAGGCGGCGGCGTCCTGGCCGAGCGCGGCGCTGCCGGGGACATCGAGCGCGCCGGCCAGGCGCAGGTCATCGGCGGCGCCGATCGCCTCGACCAGCATCCGCCCCATCCGGCCGGACGCGCCGGCCACGGCGATGCGCGTCGGCTCGGCCGCGCCGCTCATGAGGCCGGTTCGAGCGGCGGGTACGGGCGCGTCGGGCCGGTCGGCTCGACCGCGACGGCCGGCGCCGGTGCTGGCGCCGGCAGCGCCTTCAGCTGCTCGGGCGTCAGCTCGAGCGGTGGGGCGTTGCGTTGGGTCTTGAAGGTGTCGATCGACGCGACGAACTCGCGCTCGGTCGGCAGCGGGCCGCCGGTGTCGATGCTCGCCAGTTTGTCGTCGGCGAACCGCACGACGACGTGGCGCGACTGCGACTCGGCGCCGGGGCGGCGGATCGTGAACACGTAATCCCAGCGGTTCGCGTGGAACACGTCGGCCAGCAGTGGCGAGCCGAGCACGTCGCGCACCTGGGCGCGGCTCATGCCGATCTTCGTGGCATCGGCCTGCTCGCGGGTGATCACGTTGCCCTGGACGATCTCGATCCGGTACGGCGTGACGACGCCGAGGAAGCGATCGGCCGACCAGTTCGGCGTCGGCAGCGAGGGCAGGTACTGGCAGCCCGAGAGCAGCGCAGCCAGCGCCATGGTGGCGGCAGTGCGCAGCGGAACGACTCGCAGGGGCAGGGGCAGGGGCACGGACATGCGGGCGGCGGGGGCACCGGCGACGGCGCACAACCTCGATATGATCGGTTCATTCTAGCGGCTGGTCGATCGGCCGCTGCCGACCCGCACCGCCCCCGCCATGACCCACGCCGACGAGCTGAAGAACAGCGGCCTGAAGGCCACGCTGCCGCGCATCAAGGTGCTGGAAATGTTCCAGAAGACCACGCAGCGCCACATGAGCGCGGAAGACGTGTTCAAGATGCTGCTCGCCGAGGGCGCCGATGTCGGCCTGGCGACGGTGTATCGCGTGCTGATGCAGTTCGAGCAGGCGGGGATCCTCTCGCGCACGCACTTCGAGACCGGCAAGGCGGTGTTCGAGCTGAACGAAGGCAAGCACCACGACCACCTCGTCTGCATGGACTGCGGCCGCGTCGAGGAGTTCTTCGACGCCGAGATCGAGAAGCGCCAGCGCAGCGTCGCGCAGGCGCGCGGCTTCGAGCTGCAGGACCACGCGCTCGCGCTCTACGCGGCGTGCATCAAGAAGCACTGTCCACACAAAGCCAAGTAGCCCAAGCGGCGCTCACTCACGGCTCCGGCTTGAGCATCGCCTTGGCGTGGCGCTCGATGAATTCCTTGTAGGTGTCGATGCCGCGCAGCTGCAGGATCGTGTTGCGCACCGCGGCCTCGACCAGCACCGCGAGGTTGCGCCCGGCGTCGACCGCGATCACGGTCTTGCGCACCGGCACGTCGAGGATCTCCTCGTTCAGCGGCTCGTACGGCAGGCGCTCGAACTCGCGGTCCATCGTCTCCTTGCGCACCAGGTGGACGATCAGCTTCAGGCGCATCTTTCGCCGCACCGCGGTCTCGCCGAAGATCGCCTTGATGTCGAGCAGGCCGATGCCGCGCACCTCGAGCAGGTTCATCAGCAGCTCGGGGCAGCGGCCCTCCAGGCCCGTCTGCGAGACGCGGTACAGATCGACCGCGTCGTCGGCCACCAGGCCGTGGCCGCGCGAGATCAGCTCCAGCCCGAGCTCGCTCTTGCCCAGGCCCGATTCGCCGGTGATCAGCACGCCGACGCCCAGGATGTCCATGAACACGCCGTGGCGCGTGGTGCGCTCGGCGAAGTGCTGGCCGAGGTAGGCGCGCACCACGTCGATCACGTGGCCGGCCGATTCGGTGGTGGCGAACAGCGGGATGTCGGCGCGGTCGCACATCGCGACCAGCTTGTCGGGCGCGGTCTCGCCGTCGGCCACGATCAGCACCGGCGGCTCGAGCGTGACGATGCGCGCGATCCGCCGCTCGGCCAGCTCGGGCGCGACGCTCAGGTACGCGACCTCGCGCCCGCCGACGATCTGCACGCGGTACGGGTGGATGTAGTTCAGGTAGCCGACCAGGTCGGCGGCCGACTGCGCGTTGCGCACCGCGGCTTCGTCGAAACGGCGCTCGGGGTGGGCGTGGCCGGCGATCCACTCCCAGTGCAGGATCGCCCGATGCTCCTCGAACAGCGCCTCCGCGCTGATGACAGTGGGCTTCATAGAGCCCCCGGCGCGGGGTACCGCGCCAGCGCGTGCGCGCCTGTCACGCGACCGACTTCAGCGGTTCCCAATCGGCGATCAGGCGGTGCACGGTGGCCGCCTCGGGCTCGGTCTTGAGGCGCTCGCGCAGCTCGCGATCCGACAGCATCTCGGCGATCTCGGAGAGGATCTCGAGGTGCCGCTGCGTTGCCGCCTCGGGCACCAGCAGGAAGATCAGCAGCGCCACCGGCTCGTCGTCGGGCGCGTCGAACGGGATCGGCTGCTGCACCCGCAGCACCGCCGCGAGCGGGTTCTTCAGACCCTTGATGCGGCCGTGCGGGATCGCCACGCCGTGGCCGAGGCCGGTCGAGCCGAGGCGTTCGCGGGCGAACAGGTTGTCGGTCACGGTGGCGCGCGCGATGGCGTGCTGGTTCTCGAACAGCAACCCGGCATGCTCGAAAGCGCGCTTCTTGCTGGTGGCGTCGACCGAGACCAGCACGTTGCCGGCGGGCAGGATGGCAGCGAGGCGGTTCATCGGTGGGCGGGCGCGCTGGGCTTTCGGGGTCGGCTCCAGTGTCAATGGTGTGACGCTGGAGATCGGGGTCACGAATTATGGGACTCCTGGCGCCGCGAGGGTCAAGCGGCGGCCGATGACCGTGCCAGATTGTGCAACGGCGGTGCGTCGCAGCAACGCGCGCGCCGGCGGGCGCGCCCGGCCCTGGGCGCGGGCAAGAAAAAGCGGCCGCTCGGGCCGCTGGCCTGTCGTTCGGCGCGGCGCCGTCAGAGCGGGCTCGCGTCGATCCGCTTCGGCGCGGCGTGGTGGTGATCCTGCACCTTGTCCTTGTGGCGGCAGACCTGGCGGTCGAGCTTGTCCATCAGCTGGTCGATCGCGGCGTAGAGATCCTCGCTGCACTGTTCGATGAAGATGTCCTTGCCCTTGACGTGCAGCGTGACCTCGGCCTTCTGCCGGCGTTCCTTCTCCTTCAGCTTCTCGACGGACAGCAGCACGTTGATGTCGACGACCTGGTCGAAGTGCCGCGTGACGCGGTCCAGCTTCGTCAGCACGTACTCGCGCAAGGCGGGGGAGACATCGAGATGGTGACCGCTGATCGTCAGGTTCATGAGGGTTCCTTTCGCAGGGGGAAGGTGCCGGAGCAGGGAACGGGGAGAAGGGGAAGAAAGGGGCTCGGCGAGGGGAGAGGCGGGGCCCGGCGGCGCGGCAAGGCGGCGTCCGGTGCGACCCAGTGTGCCCACCTTCCGAGCCTGTGACAAGCGGATGACACCAACCTTCACAAGCTCCGGTCGGAAGCCACGCGAGCCGCGCCGGAAGTGCGCCGCAGGCCCGGTGCCGATGTGATAATCGAAGGCTGATGCTCAATGTCTTCACGCTGGCCAGCGGCCGCCTCGTCCAGCAGGAAATCGAGAGCCTCGAGGAGCTGGCCGCCGCGCTGACGAAGGTGCAGCCGGTGTGGGTCGACCTCGACGCGCCGACGGGCGACGAGAAAGGCTGGATCGCGCAGCACTTCGGCGTCACGATCCCCGACGACGCGGTCGACGACGATCTCGAAGAGTCCGCCCGCTTCTACGAGGAAGACAACGGCGAGCTGCACATCCGCTCCGACTTCCTGATCGACGCCGCCGTCGAAGACGGCGGGCCGCGCAACGTGCGCGTCGCGTTCATCCTGCACGGCGGCGTGCTGTTCTCGATCCACGGCGAGGAGCTGCCGGTGTTCCGCCTGCTGCGCCTGCGCGCGCGGCGCATCCCGGCGCTGATCGAAGACGCGAAGGACGTGCTGCTCAAGCTCTACGACGCCGACGCCGAGTACAGCGCCGATGCGCTCGAGAGCATCTACGACAGCCTCGAGGCGGTGAGCGCGCGCGTGCTCAAGCACGAGGTCGACGACCGCTCCGCCGGCGAGGCGCTGAACGCGATCGCGCGCGAGGAAGACCTGAACGGGCGCATCCGCCGCAACGTGATGGACACGCGCCGCGCGGTCAGCTTCATGATGCGCAGCCGCATGCTCAACGCCGAGCAGTTCGAGGAGGCGCGCCAAATCCTGCGCGACATCGACTCGCTCGACAGCCACAGCACCTTCCTGTTCGACAAGATCAACTTCCTGATGAACGCGACGGTCGGCTTCATCAACATCAACCAGAACAAGATCATCAAGATCTTCTCGGTCGCCAGCGTGGCGCTGCTGCCGCCGACGCTGATCGCGAGCATCTACGGCATGAACTTCAAGGCGATGCCCGAACTCGACTGGGGCTTCGGCTACCCGTTCGCGCTGCTGCTGATGCTGGCCTCGGTGGCCGCACCGTTCCTCTACTTCCGCCGCAAGGGCTGGTTGCGCTGAAGGCGCGCGCCGACCGCGCGTGGCGGCGGTCGGCGGGAAGAAGAGTGTTGCGAAGCGCCCCCGGGGGAATCAGGGAGGGAGGAGGGAGGAGATCAACCGCCCGGAGATTGCGACCGAAACGAATCGGCGGCTTCGCAACGAAAACGAGAGCGGCCCCGGAACGCACGGTGCGAACCCGAACCCTGGGCTCGTTTGAAGCGGCGCTGCGAAGCGAGTTCCATCGTTGCAAACGTAAAGAAGTGCGGCTGGCCGGCGCGGCGCGTGCCGCGGGGAATCGGGCGGCGCGCTGACATTCACTAGAATCCCGCCGACCGCGAGGCACAAGCGATGATTTACCCTGAACTTTTCAAGCAGCTCGAAGCCGTCCGCTGGAACATGGACAAGGACATTCCTTGGGACCATTTCGATGCCAGCAAGCTGACCGAAGAGCAGGCGCAGACGATCAAGATGAACGCCATCACCGAGTGGGCGGCGCTGCCGGCCACCGAGATGTTCCTGCGCGACAACCGCGACGACGCCGATTTCTGCGGCTTCATGAGCGTGTGGTTCTTCGAGGAGCAGAAGCACTCGCTGGTGCTGATGGAGTACCTGCGCAAGTTCCGCCCCGATCTCGTGCCGACCGAGGCCGAACTCGAGGAGGTGCGCTTCGAGTTCGACCCGGCGCCGGCGCTCGAGACGCTGATGCTGCACTTCTGCGGCGAGATCCGCCTGAACCACTGGTACCGGCGCGCCGCCGAATGGCACACCGAGCCGGTGATCCAGGCGATCTACGAGACGCTCGCGCGCGACGAGGCCCGTCACGGCGGCGCCTACCTGCGCTACATGAAGCGTGCGCTGGTCAAGTTCGGCGACGAGGCGCGCGCCGCGTTCGCCAAGGTCGGCGTGCTGATGGCCAGCGCGCGCCGCACCGCGCAGGCGCTGCACCCGACGAATCTGCACGTGAATGCGAAGCTGTTCCCGCGCGACACCGTGCAAAGCCGCCTGCCGAACCCGGAGTGGCTCGAGCAGTGGCTCGACAAGCAGATCCAGTTCGACGCCGTTTGGGAGACCAAGGTCGTCGAGCGCATCCTGCACAACATGAGCCTGCTGATGGAGCGCAGCTTCGCCAGCGTCCAGGAGCTGAACCGTTTCCGCAAGGAGATGACCGCCGCGCTCGCGGCCGCCGCGCAGCGCCCGGCCGCCGGCCCGCAGCCGGCTTGACCTGCGCCGCTGCCGCGCCGCCGGCGGCGACAATCGGCCGATGAGTTCGAGCTTTCTCGACAAGCTGTGCCCGGCCGGCGACCTGGCCGCGCGCGTCGCCGCGCTGCCGCGGCCGGTGGTCTTCACCAACGGCGTGTTCGACATCCTGCACCGCGGGCACGTGAGCTACCTCGCCGAAGCGCGCGCGCTCGGTGCGAGCCTGGTGCTCGGGCTGAACAGCGACGCCTCGGCGCGCCGGCTCGGCAAGGGCCCGGACCGGCCGCTCAACGGCGAGCTCGACCGCGCCTGCGTGCTCGCCGCGCTCGAGAGCGTCAGCCTCGTGACGCTGTTCGACGAATCGACGCCGGTCGAACTGCTCAAGCGCGTGCGCCCGCAGCTCTACGTGAAGGGCGGCGACTACGACATCGAGGCGCTCGAAGAGACGAAGTGGGTGCGCAGCTGGGGCGGCGACGCGCGCGCGCTCGGCTTCCTCGACGGCTACTCGACGAGCGCGTTGGTCGGCCGCATCCGCGGCTGAGCCACGCCGTTGCGCGCCATCAGTCGCGCAACGGTGCGCCGGGCGCCGGCGTGCGGATGCCGAGCCGCTTGCGCACGCGGCGCGCCGGGAACGCGACCACGCGCTCGACCCAGTGGCGCAGCCGCAAGGCTTCGGGCGACGATTCCTTCGCCAGGTGCGCGAGCAGCGCGTCGTCGCTGAAGTGCGGCTCGGCCGGGCGGCCCAGCGCGCGCCAGCCGCTCGGGTAGCTGAACGCGAGCGCGCCGTCCGACGTGGTGAAGCCGATGATGCGGCGCACATCGGCCGCGCGCACCCAGCGCCGGTGGTCGGCGTCCTCGAGCACCTGCACCGGCGTGCCGCGGTACGCGAAGTGGCGGCCCTCGAGCGGGCGCCACACGTGGCGCCGCAACCGATGGCGCAGCTCGCTGGCGAGATCGATCAGCGGCCGCGCCAGCAGCACGCCCCACAGCGGCGCGGTCGCGACCATCGGCACCAGCCCGCCGAAGCGCCACACCGCCCACGACACGGCCGCGCACAGCGCGATGCGCCAGGCGATGCGCGGCACGACCGAGTCGATCATCGCGGCGCGCTCCGTGGTCCCGGCACACCGGCGCGCGGCCACGCCAGCACGACCAGCGCACACAGCGCGCCCGCGACGACGCCGCTGACGTGCGCGAACGGCGCGACCGCGATGTCCCAGCCCGGCACGGCGCGCAGCGCCGCGCCCCACGGCGCCTCGGCGACGAGCTTCAGGCCGACACCGGCGAGCACCGCCGCGCCGAGGCCGCGCTGCGCGCGCGTGCCGCGCGCGATCAGGAACAGCGCCGCGATCGCGACGCCGGCGTGCAGTACGCCCGACAGCCCGCCATAGTGCGCGAGGTCGGGCCGGGCGAGCAGGCCGAACTGTGTCAACGGCCACGCCGCCAGCCACGCGCCGGCGCAGCGCGCCGGCAGCGCCGCGACGGCGCCGAAGCCGGCGACGACGGCCGCGCCGGCGAGGTTCGCCGCCAGATGCTGCGCGCTGTAGTGCACGCCGATTGCGCTGACGGCCCGCCACGGCTCGTGCGCGGCGAGCGCCG
>DATMIN010000452.1:0-3402 GCA_035554275.1 Burkholderiaceae bacterium | reverse complement strand
ACCGAGAAGCTCGGCGACTTCTCGGCGTGGAACGGGCACAGGCCCATCAGGTTCGCGCCGCCCTTCTTCAGCGCGACGTGGCGGCCGACGATGTCGACGATGTCGACACGCGAGAGCAGCTCCTGGATGAAGGCCGGCGGGATCACGCGTCAGTCTAACGTCGCGGCTGCGGCCGCCGCGGCTCAGGCCGCGCTGAAGACGTCGCTCGGCTGCGGCATGCCCTTGTAGTCGCGCACCCAGCCGATCACCTGCTCGGCCGGCATCGCCGCGGCGATGCCGTTGCCCTGGCCGGTGTCGCAGCCGATCTCGATCAGCCGCTGCGCTTGCGCGCGCGTCTCGACGCCTTCGGCGACGACGCTGCAGCCGAAGGTCTGCGACAGCCCGATCACGCCCTCGACGATCGCCAGATCCTGGCGGTCGCCGAGCATGTTGGTGACGAACGAGCGGTCGATCTTCAGCATGTCGATCGGCAGCCGTTTCAGGTAGGTGAAGGTCGAGTAGCCGGTGCCGAAGTCGTCGAGCGCGAAGCGCACGCCCAGCGCGCGGCACTCTTCCATCAGCTCGCAGGTGTGGTCGATGTCGGCCAGCGCGGCGGTCTCGAGCACCTCGATGATCAGGCGATGCGCGACCGGCGCCTGATGCCGCGAGAGCAGCCCGGCCAGGTGCTGGGCGAACAGCGGCTCCTGCAGGTGGCGCGCCGAGACGTTGATGCTGACCGTCACGTCCAGGCCCATGCGCAGCCAGCGCGCGAGCTGGCCGATGCCCTGCTGCAGCACCCAGTTGCCGACACTGATCGCCAGCCCGGTGTTCTCGATCAGCGGCAGGAACTGCGCCGGCGAGATCACGCCCTGCTCGGGGTGCTTCCAGCGCAGCAGCGCCTCGACGCCGAGCACGCGCGCGCTGCGCATGTCGACCTTGGGCTGGTAGTAGAGCAGGAACTCGTTGGCGTCGAGCGCCCCCTGGACCCGGCCGAGCGCGACGAAGCGGGCCTCGGCGCGGCGGTCGTGTTCGGCGTCGAAGAACAGGTAGCCGTTGCGGCCCGACTGCTTCGCGCCGTACATCGCATGATCGGCGTGGCGCAGCAGCGTCTCGGCGTCGGCGCCGTCGAGCGGGAACACGGTGGCGCCGATGCTCGCGGTGACCATCACCGGCCCGGCGCCCACGCCGAGCGCGTACGGCTGGCAGACCTGGCTGAGCACGCGCTCGACGGCGTGGCGGCTCTCGTCGAGCGTCGCGGTCTTGAGCAGCAGCACGAATTCGTCGCCGCCGATGCGCGCGACCACGTCGTTGCCGCCGGCCCACGAGCGCAGCGAGCGGCGCATGCGCGCGGCCAGCTCGACCAGCAGCCGGTCGCCGGCCTCGTGGCCGAAGCGGTCGTTGACCGGCTTGAAGTGGTCGAGGTCGAGGTAGCACACCGTCAGCAGGGAGCCTTCGCGGCGGCTCGTCTGCATCGCGGTCTGCAGCATCTGCGCGAGCCGCACGCGGTTCGGCAGCCGCGTCAGCTCGTCGAAGTGGGCCTGGCGCTGCAGCTGCTCGAGCTGATGCCGGGTGTGCGTGACGTCGACGATCGCGACGACGTGGTTGCGCACCTCGCCGGCCGGGCTGCGCACGACGCTGGCGCTGAGTTCGAGCACGCAGGGCTCGCCGTCGCGGCGGTGGGCACGCAGCTCGCCGTGCCAGCTGCCGTCGCGGGCCAGGCCGTCGCGCATCGCGGCAAGGTCGGGCGCGGGCTGGCCGTCCGGGCCTTCGCCGTGCAGCAGCGCCGGCACGCGGCCGAGCAGCTCGTCGCGGGTGTAGCCGGTGATCGCGGTGAAGTTCGGGTTCGCCTCGAGCACGCGGTACTGCGCGTCGGTGATCAACAGCCCCTCGTGCAGGTGCTGGAAGACGTTGCGCGCCAGCGCCTGGCCGTCGCGCGCCGCCTGCAGGTCGTCGATGTCGCGCGCGGTGATGAGGACGCGGCGCGGCGTGCCGTGGCTGTCGCGCTCGGCGACCAGCGCGCGCAGCTCGAAGACCTTCCAGCTGCCGTCGCGGCACTGCATCCGCGCCTCGTGGCGCGCACCGGCGCTGGCGCCCGCCAGCATCGCCTCGAAGCCTTGTCGCACCTCGGCCGCATCGTCGGTGTGCAGCAGCTCCCAGAACGCCTCGATGCGCCGCCACGGCGTCTGCGCCGGATGGCCGAGCAGCGCGAGCCAGCGCTTCGAGAGATCGAGGTGGCCGCTGGCGGGGCTCCATTCGCCGGTGCCGATCTGCGCGGCGTCGAGCGCGAGCTGCCAGCGCTTGTCGGTCGCGGCGCGTTCGCTGGTCAGCGCCAGCGTCAGCAGCGGCACCACCGCGAGGCTGCAGGCGTAGCCGGCGAGCATCGACAGCGGGGGCGACGCGTCGACGCCGTGGAACGAGCCGAGGCTCTGCGACATCGCCGCCAGCAGCGCCGCGACCAGCAGCAGCGCGCCCGACGCGGCCGCGAAGAGGCCGCTGCGCAGCGCCAGCACGCACAGCAGCAGGTGCGGCACGAAGAACAGCGGCGAGGTCAGCGCCGCGCCGTGGCCGCCGAGCGCGGCCCATGTGCCGCTGGCAATGATGGCGGCGAGCAGCAGCGCCGTCATGGCCCAGCGCCACTCGCCGGTCGCGCGCCGCCACGAGTCGGCCGACAGCGTCAGCAGCGGCACCGCGACGACGAGCGCCGCGACCGCGTCGCCGAGCCACCAGCGGCCCCAGCGCGCGAACGCGTCAGGCGCCGCCAGCGCGCCGGTGGCCACCAGCGCGGCCGTGCCGATGCCGGCCGCGACCAGCGTCGACAGCCCGACCCCGAGCGCCGCGAAGCTCAGCAGGTCGCGGCGTCGGTCGAGCGCGGCGTGCAGGCGGTCGCGGCGCAGCAGCCAGGCGGCGAGCATCGGGCCGAGCGTCGCGCCGGCGGCGATCGTCACGGCCTGCGCGGCCGGCGCGATCGTCGGCAGCGCCACCGCCAGCGCGGCAATCGCCGCGGCGGGCCACAAGCTCGGGCCGAAGCGCACCAGCGCGGCCAGCGCGATGCCGACCGGCACGCCGAGCAGTGGCACCCCGGCGTCGGCGAGGGCCGAGCTCGCGAGCGCGACCCCGCCGAGATAACAGGCGGCGAGCACGAGCACCGCGCGCAGCCACCAGCCGCCGGATCCGACCGACGGCAGCAGCGCGGGTGCAGACCGGGTGAGACGAGCGTCGGGCACGGGGCGGGCGGAGGGCGAAGCGTGCCCAAATGTATGCGAATCCCGGCTCCGGCCGGGGCCGATCCGCGCCAGGGCGGGCGACGGGCGGGCCCTCATGGGCGGGAGCGGCGAGAGTCGCGCCGCGCGGCGCTCACACCGCGAAGTCGCCGAGCTTGCGCCCGCTGGCCAGCGCCGCCCTGAGCCACTTCGGCTGCAGGCC
>DATMIN010000451.1:0-2049 GCA_035554275.1 Burkholderiaceae bacterium | reverse complement strand
GCCGAAACCTGGCGCCTCGAAGGCACGCCAGGCGCGCTCACGGCGCGCTGCGGCGACGCGCGGCATCGCATCGACGCGGTAGCGCGCGAAAGCCGTGGCAGCGTGCGTGCCGTCGTCGACGGGCGCCCGCTCGCGGCGCGTGTCGCGACCGATGGCGCGCGCTCGTGGTGGCTCAGCGACGGCGCCGAGATCGTCGTCGACGATCTGCGCCTGAGCAGCGCGGCGCGCGCCGCCGCGCCGGCCGCCGGCGCGCTGCATGCGCCGATGCACGGCCGCGTCACGCAGGTGGCGGCAGCCCAGGGCGCGCGCGTCGAGGCCGGCGCGCTGCTGCTGGTGATGGAGGCGATGAAGATGGAGCACCGCCTGCACGCACCGTTCGCCGGCACGGTGGCCTCGGTGCACGCGCGCATCGGCGATCAGGTCGGCGCGCGCCAGCTGCTGGTCGAGGTGGCGCCGTGATGGCGACGATGGCGAGCCCCGAGCACGTGCTGTTCCGCGACAGCGTGCGCGCGTTCGTCGAGGCCGAGATCGCGCCACACGTGCACGCGTGGGACGAGGCCGGCACGTTCCCGCGCGAACTCTACGGGCGCGCCGCGGCGATCGGCCTGCTCGGCATCGGCTACCCGGAGCACCTCGGCGGCACGCCGGCCGACGCCTGGTACCGGCTGATCGCGACCGAGGAGATTGCGCGTGCCGGCAGCGGCGGGCTGATCGCGAGCCTGTTCTCGCACAACATCGGCCTGCCGCCGATCGTCGCGCACGGCAGCGACGCGCTGCAGCGGCGCATCGTGCCCGCCGTGCTGGCCGGCGAGAAGATCGCCGCGCTCGCGATCACCGAGCCGGGTGGCGGCTCCGACGTGGCGCGGCTGCGCACGCGCGCGCGCCGCGACGGCGACCACTGGGTGATCGACGGCGAGAAGACCTTCATCACCTCGGGCATGCGCGCCGACTGGATCACGCTCGCGGTGCGCACCGGCGCCGACGCCGCGCGCGGCGAGGGGCATGACGCCTCACGCGGTGATGGACATGGAGCCGCACGCGGTGCGGCGGGCATCTCGCTGATCGCGCTGCCCGGCGACACACCGGGCCTGACGCGCACGCCGCTCGCCAAGATGGGCTGGTGGTGCAGCGACACCGCGACGCTGCACTTCGACGCCTGCCGCGTGCCGGCCGATCACCTGATCGGCGCCGAGAACGCGGGCTTTGCGATGATCATGCGCAACTTCAACGCCGAGCGGCTGCTGATGGCTGCCGGCGCCGCGGCGTTCGCGCAAGTCTGCTTTGATGAGGCGCTGGCGTGGGCACGCGAACGCCGGACCTTCGGCGTGCCGCTGGTGGAGCACCAGGTCACGCGCCACAAGCTGATGGACATGCGCATGCGCCTGGCGAGCACGCGCGCCTGGCTGCACGCGCTGGTCGCGCGCCAGGAAGCGGGCGACACCGCCACCGAGTGGATCGCCGAGCTGTGCCTGCTGAAGAACCACGCGACCCAGACGATGCAGTGGTGCGCCGACGCCGCGGTGCAGATCCTCGGCGGGATGGGCTACATGCGCGGCACCAAGAGCGAACGCATCTACCGCGAGGTCAAGGTGATGATGATCGGCGGCGGCGCCGAAGAGATCATGAAGGAACTCGCGGCGCGGCAGCTCGGCGTTTGACGGACTCGACCACCGCGGTCACCGCACGACGGCGGCAAGGAAATCGGCGTACTGGCGCGCGAAGCGGCGCAGCTCGTCGGTGATCGGCCGGTCGGCCGGCCGACGGCGCGCCAGTGCACGCTCGATCGCCGCCTCGATCAGCCCGAGCTGTGCCCGCGCATAACGGCGGCAGCGCGCGGCGTCCGCTGGGGAGCGCGCCGAACGCAGCGCGAGCACCGGCACCAGCGACAGCGTCAGTTCGCCGGCCGCGATCAAGCGGCCCTGCAGCGCCGTGCCGAGTTGCGGTGCGAACAGCGCGGCGAGTCGCCGGCCCCAGTCGTTGGCCTCGTCGACCCAGGCGCGACGCAGTCGCTCGACCGCATCGCGGTAGCCGCGATCGACGATCGCGCCG
>DATMIN010000450.1:0-4727 GCA_035554275.1 Burkholderiaceae bacterium | reverse complement strand
TCGTTCGGCCGGCTGTTCGCGACGATCGCGCGCACGCCGCTGCGCTGCATCCGCGCGAGCACGTCGTCGATCGGGAACACGGCCCGCGCCTCGACGTTGTAGTGCAGGTGCGCATCGAACAGCGGCCCGGCGTACGGCTCGGCGTGCGCCACGCCGGCCGCGACGAACAGTGCCGCGAGCAGCGCGGCGAGCGCGGCGCCGAGACGGCCGCGCATCACCCGCGCTGCAACCGGCGCTGCACGAAGTCGAGCCGGTCCTGGCCCCAGAACACCTCGCCGTCGACGACGTAGGCCGGCGCGCCGAACACGCCGATCTCGATCGCGCGCTCGGTGTCGGCCTGGAAGCGCGAGCGCACCGCGTCCGACTGCGAATCGTCGAGCCGCTGCGCCGGCAGCGCGTTGGCGGTGAGCAGCTCGCGCAGCGTCGCCGCGTCGGCGATGTTGCGCTCCTCGGCCCAGACCGCGCGCAGCAGCGCGCCGGCGAGCGTCACCGCGCTCTCGCTGCCGTCGTGCTGCGCGACCGCGACGATCAGCCGCGCCGCCGCATCGGCCGGGGCCGGAAAGTGCTTCGGATGCAGGTTCAGCGGCACGCCGAGGTGCGCGCTGAAGCGCTGCAGCTCGACCAGCCGATACGCCTGGCGCTGCGGCGCGCGCTTGGGCAGCGGCAGCCCGCCGGTGGCGGGGAACACCTGGCCGAGATCGATCGGCCGCGGCTCGATGCGCGCGCCGGCGGCCTGCGCGATCGCGATGAAGCGATCGTGGCCGAGGTAGGTCCACGGCGAGACCGGCGAGAAGTAGTAGTCGACGACCAGACTCATGGCGCGCTCCTGATTCGAGGCGGAGCGCAGTCTAGCCCGCGCCCGGCGTGCGCGCCGGCGCGTCGAGCGCGGGCCGCGCCGCGGGCGGCACCGCGGCCGGCGTCATCCACGCCATCGCGAGCTGCTGGTACAGCTCGGGCCCGAAGCGCGCGCTGACGCTCTTCGACAGGAACGCCACCGCCATCAGGCTGATCACCATCTGGTGGCCGCCCGCCATCTCCATCACGATGATCGCGGCGGTGATCGGCGACTGCGTCACCGCGGCCAGGAACGCCGCCATGCACAGCGCGATCCACGCGTGCGGGTCGACGCCCAGGCCGACCCACCGCGCAAGATCACTGCCGATCGCGGTGCCGACCGCGAGCGACGGCGCGAAGATGCCGCCCGGCAACCCGCTGAAGTAGGTCGCGAGCGTCGCGGCGAAGCGCGTCAGCGGCGCGTGCCACGCGAGCACGAGCTGCCCGCCGATCGCCTGCGACGCGGCGCTGTAGCCGCTGCCGAACGAGGTGCCGCCGCTGACCCACCCGAGCACCGCGACGACGAGCCCGCACATGCCGGCAAAGCGCACCGGGTGCGCGCGCCGCCAGGCCCACAGCACGAGTTCGGGGCGGCGCTGCGGCCACAGCAGCAACCAGCTGAACAGGCCGCCGAGCCCGCCGCACAGCACGCCGGCGATCAAGGTCGGCAGCAGCACCGCGCTGCCGAGGTCGCGCAGCGTGAGCTGGCCGAAGTAGTCGTAGTTGCCCTTCAGCGCGATCGCGACCAGGCCCGAGATGATGATCGTGCTGACGAGCACACCGCTGGTGCGGCTCTCCAATCGACGGCCGAGTTCCTCGACCGCGAACACGATGCCGGCCAGCGGCGTGTTGAACGCCGCCGCGATGCCGGCCGCGCCGCCGGCGAGGATCAGGTCGGACGCGCGCAGCGCGCGCCCGTTCGGCAAAAAGCGATTCGCCAAGTGCAGCACCGACGCCGCGACCTGCACCGACGGCCCCTCGCGCCCGGCCGAGAAACCGCCGACGAGCGCGAGCGAACCGAGCAGCACCTTGGCCGCCGCGACGCGCGGCGCCAGCAGCGCCTCGACCGGCCGGCCGAGCGCCGCCAGCTTCGTTGCCGCCACGACCTGCGGAATGCCGCTGCCGGCCGCGCCGGGCACGAAGCGCCGCGTCGCCCACACGACCCCCATGCCGAGCAAGGGCGCGAGCACGAACGGCGCCCACGGCCAGCGTTGGTGGAACGCTTCGAACAGCGCGAGCGCGCGCTCGGCCAGCATCGCGAAGCCGACCACCGCGAGCCCGGCCGCGCCGGCCGCGGCCCACAGCACCGCGCGCACCTGCCAGCGCTCGCGCAACCGGCGGTTGCTCAGCAGGAACGCGAGGCTCGACCGGGCGCGCATCGGTGAGCTCCGGCCCCGGCCCGCGCGTGAAAGCGTCAGCGCTTCACGTAGCGGATGTCGGCGCGGCGGTTCTCGGCCCAGGCCGATTCGTCGTGGCCTTCGGCCTTCGGGCGCTCCTCGCCGTAGCTGACAGCCTCGATCTGCGCCGCCTTCGCGCCCATCAGCTCGAGCTGCTTCGCGACGATCTGCGCGCGCTTGTCGCCGAGCGACAGGTTGTACTCGCGCGAGCCGCGCTCGTCGGTGTTGCCCTCGACGCGGATCTGCACCACGCCGTGCGATTGCAGGTACTGGCCGTGCGCCTGCACCAGCGGCTGGTACTTCGAGTCGATGCTGAAGTCGTCGTACGCGAAGTAGACGCTGCGCCCGGCGAGCGAGCTCTTTGGATCGTCGAGCGGGTCGAGCGTGACGGTGGCGACCGTGCTCTGCGCCGGCGCGGCGGGCGGTGGCGGCAGCATCTGCGGGCTCGTCGCCGGCGCCGGCGGTGGCGTCAGCGGCGTGCTGCTGCAGGCGGCCAGCGCGGCCGCGGCGATCAGCGTGATGGAAAGGCTTTTGTTGATCATGGTGGAACTCCTCGGGTTGCGAGCGCGCCGACGGGCCGCGCTCATTCGGTGAAGGGAAGGGGTCTGGCGGCGAGCGCCGCGTCGAAGCCGCCCATGCAGTCGACCAGCACGGACAGGCCCTCGTGCACCTTGCGCAGCTGCGCCGGCTTCATGCCGTCGAGCACGTTCGGCAGCAGGCCGCGCGCCGGGCCGGGCGCGTTCTTCAGCGCACGCCGCCCGGCGGCGGTGAGATGCACCTGCACGATCCGCTGGTCGTGCGGCGCGCGGCCCTTGCGCACCAGGCCGCCGTCTTCGAGGCGGTGCAGCAGGTTGCTCACCGTCGTCTGGTGCACGCGCAGGCGGCGCGCGAGTTCGCCGACGCTCAGGCCGTCGGCCTGCGCGACCTCGTGCAGCGCCCACAGCTGCGCGCCGGGGATGCCGGTCGAGCGCTCGAGCTGCGCCGAGTGGCTGCCGGCCAGGCGCACCACGACGCGCAGCTGCTGCAGCACGTCGAGGCCGGCGACCGGCGATCGGCGCCGACGGGGAGGTGTCACATTCGGATTCATTTGCACAAAGTATATTGCGACAAATGTAATCTAAGTGTGTCTGAAAGCCCCCATCTGTAAGGCTGGATTGGCGGGGCGCCACCCGGCCGCGGTAGTCTGCGCCGCCGCGCGTGCTCGACACGTGCGCCTGCAACGACAACGAAAAGAACAGCCATGGACCTCGACCAGCTCGGCCCGCTCGTGGCCTGGCCCTTGATGCTGCTGGCCGCGTGGTCGGCCGGCGAATTCGTGTTCCGGCACTGGAAGCTGCCGCGCGTGTGCGCGTATGGCGTCGTCGGGCTCGTGCTTGGCGGCGCGGGGCTGTCGCAGAACGTCGCCTCGCACGCGGCCCAGGGCTTCATGGCGAACGTGGCGCTGTCGCTCACGC
The DNA here is from genome assembly GCA_035554275.1 of Burkholderiaceae bacterium. Lineage (GTDB taxonomy): Bacteria > Pseudomonadota > Gammaproteobacteria > Burkholderiales > Burkholderiaceae_C > LMDS01. Next base: position 1,042 of record DATMIN010000450.1, on the reverse strand, counting down.
TGTTCGAACTCGGCTACCGCGTCAACCCGCGCTGGTTCCGCCACAACCCGTGGGTGCTGGCGGCCGGCATCGCGCAGGCGCTGCTGAGTTTCGGCGCGGTGTTCTGGGTCGCCGAAGGGTTCGGCGTGCCGATCGACCAGCGCCTGGTGTTGGCCGCGCTCGCGGTCGCCACCTCGCCGGCGGCGGTGATGCGCGTGACGCACGAGCTGCGCAGCGCCGGCCAGGTGACCGAGCGGCTGCTGCACCTGTGCGCGCTGAACTGCCTGCTCGCGGTGCTGCTGCTCAAGCTGGTGGTCGGCTACTGGCACCTCGAGACCAGCGGCGATCTCGGCAAGGCGGCGTTCAACAGCGTCTACGTGATCGGCCTGTCGCTGGTGGCCGGCGCGCTCAGCGGCGTGGTCGCGCCGTGGCTGAACCGCATCGCCAGCGGCAGCCAGAGCACGACCGTGACCTTCGCGTTCCTCGTGCTGCTGCTGACCGGCCTCACGCAGACGCTGCACCTGTCGCCGCTGCTGGCCGCGCTCGCGTTCGGCCTGGTCGCGCGCGAGCGGCGTCTGATGCTGAGCCACGCGCAACGCAATTTCGGCGCGCTCGGCGACGTGCTCACGGTGTTCCTGTTCGTGTTCGTCGGCAGCCTGCTGTCGTGGGCCGGATTTCTCGCCGGGCTGCTGCTCGGCATCGCGGTGATGCTGGTGCGCAGCGCGTCGCACACGCTCGTCAACGTCGGCATCGCGCGCTTTAGCGGCACCACCTTCCGCAAGGGCGCGCTGACCGGCCTGGCGCTGATGCCGATGTCGGCGTTCGCGCTGCTGCTGCTGGAAGAGAGCCGGCTCTACGGCTTCGACCTCGCTCGCGACAGCCTGCCGGCGATCGGCGGGCTGCTGGTGCTGCTCGACGTGCTCGGGCCGTTGGTGACGCAGCGCGCGTTGATGCTGGCGGGCGAGGCGCATCCGGAGGATGCGTCGACATGACTGGCTCGGCGCGTTCGCGGCAGGCGGCATCGGATTCGGCCTCAGACGGCTGCGGTCGTCGCTGCGCGCCG
>DATMIN010000449.1:0-7725 GCA_035554275.1 Burkholderiaceae bacterium | reverse complement strand
CGACGGCAGCGCCGGCTCGGTGCCGAAGCTCGCGATCCACAGCAGCGCGTCGACCGCGCGATCGGCGAGCAGCCGCGTCGCATCGAAGCGCAGCGGCTCGTGTTCGAGGCCGCCCGGCGCGGCGCGCGAGCGCAGCGGCAGGCCCGAGAGCCACGCGAACACCGCGTTGACCGTCGAGGCGCCGTCGTCGCCGCCGAGCGGCAGCGTCGCGGCGCGCGTGGCGCGGTTCAGCGTCGCGACGCTGCGGCCGATCGCCTCGACGATCAGCGCGCCGTGCGCCGGCAGCCGGCGGGTCTCGTAGACGATCACCGCGTAGCGCGCCTGGCGCAAGCGCGCAGCGAGGTCTCGCAGTGCCGAAGGCGCGGTGGCCACGGATCGCTGCGCGACCAGTGCGGCGAGCATCGCGGTCGCGTCGAATAGATCGGCGTCGACGGCCACGTCGTCGGTGCCGCGCGGCGCCGCCGAGCCGCGCCCGCGCAGCACGACGATCTTTGCCGGATCGCTGTCGCGCATCACCCGATGGCGCCATTCGGGATGGTGATCGTCGGGCAGCGCATCGATACAGACGATTAGGTCGGCACGCGCGCGCACTTCGGCGAAGGTCGCGGTGAAGCCGCCGCGGTCTTGCAGCGCGCTCAACGACTTCAGCAGCGAGGCGCCGCCGGCCGGGTCGCAGATCGCGCCGGTGCGGCAGGCGAGCGCGTACAACGCGCGCGCGCCGGCGACGTCGGTGCCGAGGCCGCCGAACAGCGGCTGGCGGCTCGCGCCGAGGCGCTGCGCGGCGGCGCCGATCGCGGCGTCGAGATCGCACGCAGTGCCGTCGATGCGCGGCGCAGCGGCGGCACCGGCAGCAGCGCCGAAGCGCGCCAAAGCCGCGGTCGCGCGCGGGCAATCGCTGCCCGCGAGCACCCAGCCGCCGCCGGCCACCGCATCGACCGAGAAGCGATCGCACAGCAGCGGGCAGAACGGGCAGGTCCAGGGCGGCGTCGGCGTCGGCCCGGGCGAAGTCTGGCGAACGCTCATCCGGCCATCATCACGCAAGCGATGTGCCATTCGAGCGCGGCGTCGCGCTGCGGGGCGCGCGCGTGACGCCGACCTTGCCGCGGGCCACATCTGCAACACTGTGTCGCGCTTTTGGCCGCCGCGCGGGCCCGAAATCGCACCGGCGGGATGGCACGATTCGTGATGCAAGCCGGACATGGCAGTCCGCTCCTCGCGCCGCCGGCTGGCGCCTCACCGCGCGACCCGCGGCAATTGCAGATCGTGCAACGCGCTGGCGACGAGCCAGGCCGCGGCGCCGGCCGACGCGCCGCGCTGCAGGTCGGCCGCGTCGCGCACGCCGCCAGCGCCGACCAGCGCGGTCGCCGGGCTGCGCCGGTGCAGCGCCGCGATCGTGTCGAGGTCGGGGCCGGCGCCGGAGCCGACGCGCTCGAGCGTCATCACGATCACCTGCTCGGGCCACGCGTCGGGGCGCTCCCAGCAGCCGGCGGCATCGAGCCGCACGCCGTCGCGGCGGTCGAGCGAGAGCACGGCTGCGCCTGCGCCGGCGGCGCCGAAACGCGCGAGGCAATCGTCCCACGCCGCGGCCGATGCGAGCGACTCGGTGCCGAACACCGGCCGCACGCGCGCCGCATGCGGCGCGAGGCTCGCGATCAGCGCGGCGGCGGCGGCCGCATCGGCGAAGCCCGCGTCGAGCCACAGCTCGGTGCCCGGCAGCGCGTCGAGCACCTCGCGCAGCGCCGCGGTCTGCGCCACGCCGCCCATGATCGCGTCGAGATCGGCCGCGTACAGTGCGCGCGCCGCGCAGTGGTCGACGAGTCTCGTCGCGACGCTGCGCGGGTCGCTGCTCGCGCACAGCGCCGATTCGATCGGCCGGTAGGCCTGCCGATCGCCGCGCACGCCCCGCACCACCTGGCCCTTCAACAGATCGATCACCGGAATCAGCGTCATGCCGTCGTTTGCCTCGTGGGTCTGGCGCGCGCCGCGCCGCGGAGTCGCGCGATGAAGCGCGTGTGGGTCTATGAGCACTTCTGCGCCGCCGCGAGCGCGCCGGATGCCGAACTGCTCGCCGCCGGCCGTGCGATGCGCGACGCGGTCGTGCGCGATCTGCTGCTCGCCGGCGATTGTGCCGTCTCGGTCGCAACCGGCCCGCACGCGCCCGAGCTGCCCGCGGGCGCGCGGCCGATCGCGATGCCGGCGAACGCGACCCCCGCCGCGTTCGTCGCCACGCACGCGCCGGCACACGACCACGTCTGGGCGATCGCGCCCGAGACCGGCGGCGCCCTCGCGTTGCTGCAGCGCGCCGTCGGCGCGCCGCGCTGGCTCGGCTGCGACGCCGCGTCGATCGCGATCGCCTCGAGCAAGCGCGCGACGCTCGCGCGCGCCGCCGAGCAAGGCCTCGAGACACCGCTCGCGTTCGCCGCCTCGCCGGTGACGCGGCGCTGGGTCGTCAAGCCCGACGACGGCGCCGGCGCGCTCGCAACAAGGCTGCACCCGACGCTCGATTCGGCCCGCGACGACGCCGCGCGGCGCTGCGCGCGCGGTGAGGCGGCGGTGATCGAATCGTGGGTCGTCGGCGAGCCGCTGAGCCTGTCGCTGCTGTGCGGCGAGCGCCGGGCCGAGCTGCTCGCGGTGAATCGGCAGCAGATCGCGGTCGACGCGCTCGGCGTCGTGTCGTTCGGCGGCGTGCAGATCGCCGCGGTGGGCCGCGCCGACGCGCGCTTCGCAGTGCTCGCCGCGTGGGCCCAGTCGCTGTGGCGCGCGCTGCCGGGGCTGCGCGGCTGTGTCGGCGTCGATCTGGTCTGGCACGCGCAGCGCGGGCCGGTGCTGATCGAGGTCAACCCGCGCGTGACGATGGCGTACGTCGGCCTGTCGGCCGCGCTCGGGCGCAACGTTGCCGCCGCGGTGCTCGCCGCGCACGCCGCCGAGCCTGCCCATGCCTGAGGCCGGCACCATGAGCCCCGTTGACATGATCGGCTGGGACATCGGCGGCGCGCACGTCAAGGCGTGCCTGCTGCGCGACGGCCGCGTCGCCGACGCGGCCGAGTGGCCGTGCCCGCTGTGGCAGGGACTCGAGCATCTCGAGCATGCGCTGCAGCAGGCACGCGCACGCTGGCCGGCGCTCGACGGCGCGGCGCACGCGGTCACGATGACCGGCGAGATGACCGACCTGTTCGAGCACCGCGAAGACGGGGTGCGCCGCATCGCCGTGCAGTTCGCGGCCGCGCTCGCGCCGGGCAGCGTGTTGCGCCTGTTCGCCGGCCCGCAGCAGTGGCGCGGGCTCGATGAGATCGGCGCGCACTGGCGCGAGATCGCCTCGGCGAACTGGCGCGCGACCGCGCTGCACGCGGCGCAGAGCGCGCCCGAGGGCGTGCTGATCGACATCGGCAGCACCACCACCGACCTGATCGCGTTCCGCGCCGGCCGCGTGCTCGGCACGAGCACGACCGACGCCGACCGGCTCGCGAGCGGCGAGCTCGTCTACCACGGCGTCGTGCGCACGCCGTTGTGCGCGCTCGGCCCGCGCGTCGCGTGGCGCGGTGAGATGCTGAACGTGATGAACGAGTTCTTCGCGACGAGCGCCGACGTGTACCGCCTGACCGACGAGCTCGACCCGGCACACGACCTGCACCCGAGCGCCGACGCGGCAGCGAAGGACGCACCGGCGTCGCGTCGGCGCCTGGCGCGGATGATCGGGCTGGATGCTCGAGACGCGCGCGAGGACGAGTGGCTCGCGTTCGCGCTCGGGTGGCGCGAGCGGCAGGTGGACGAAATCGCCGTGTCGTTGCGCCGTGTGATCGAGGCGCACCGGCTCTCGGCGCAGGCGGTCGCGATCAGCGCGGGCTGCGGCGCGTTCCTCGCGGCCGACGTGATCGCGCGCGCCGGCGCCGCGTTCGTGTGCCGGCGCTACGGCAGCGCGGTCGCGCGCGTCGCGGCCGGCGCGTCGCTGCGCCCGGATGCGCTGATCGCCTGGGCGCAGGTGTGCGCGCCGGCGGTCGCGGTGGCGGCGCTGTACGACGGAGACCACCGCTGATGTGGGTCGTCAAGCTCGGCGGCAGCCTCGGCGCGGACCCGGCGCTGCCGAAGTGGCTCGAGCTGCTCGCGCAGCTCGGCGGCGGGCGCGTCACGATCGTCTGCGGTGGCGGCACGCTGGCCGACGAGGTGCGGCGCACGCAGGCGTTCTGGCAGTTCGACGATCTCGCCGCGCACAACATGGCGGTGCTCGCGATGGCGCAGATGGCGTATCTGCTGCAGGCGATGACGCCGGCGCTGCAGCTCGCCGCGCGCAAGGCCGACATCGCCGGCGTGCTGCACAAGGGGCGCGCCGCGATCTGGCTGCCGTTCGAGCTGCAGCGCGACGCGCCCGACGCGCGCACGAACTGGGGCGCGACCTCCGACACGATCGCGCTCGATCTCGCGCGCGAGCTGAATGCCGAGCGGCTGACACTGGTGAAATCGTGCGCGGTCGACCCGTCGCACTCGCTCGCGCAGCTCGGCAGCGCCGGCGTGCTCGATCAGGGCTTCGCACCGCGTGCGCGCGGCGCGGCGTTCCCGATCGACGTGATGGCCAAGGGCGAGCTCGCGCGGATGCGCGCGCTGCTGCTCGGTCAGACCAGCCCGCTCGCCGGCTGACCGCCGCTCAGGCGGCGGCCTGCACGTCGTCGGCGGCGTGCAGCGCGGCGGCGAGCGCGCGCAGCCGCTCGGGGTCGAGCGCGCCGCCGCGGCTGCCGGCGCAGACCGCGCTGCGAAAGCCGGCGAAATCGGGATCGAGTGCGCGCAACGCCGCGAGCTGCGGCCAGCGCAGCGCACCGGCGAGCCCGACGAGCTTTCCGCTGGCGCGCACCGTGGCGACGAAGCATTGCAGTGCGCCCTCGGTCATCGCATCGAACAGCGAACCGGCGAGCTTGTCGGCGGTGTCGACCATCACGGCCGGAAAGCCGAGCGCGCACGCCGCGGCGACGTGCGCGTCATCCAGGCCGTGGTCGCCGATGAACACCGGCACGATCGCGTGCCCGGTCGCGGCGAGCGCGGCCAGCAGCGCCGGCGCCTGCGGCCCGCGCTCGATGCCGACCTTCACGTAGTCGACCCCGCACGCGGCCACCGCGTCGGCCCGCGCGAGGATCGCGGCGTGCGCATCGGCCGGCCAGTCGCCGATCGTCGCGCTGACCGGCAGCGTGCAGCGCTGCGCGCGCAACGCCGCGACGATTCGCACGATCGTCTGGATCGGCAAGCCGCCGAGCGCGCCGCCGCGCGGCTCTTTCAGGTCGATGAAGTCGGCGCCGCCGCGCGCGGCGACGAGCGCCTCGTCGACGCTGCGGACGCTGACGAGCATGCGCATCAGCTCTGCCTCTCGGCGGCGTCGCGATGGCGCGCGATCGCGTCCTTCAGCCACAGCCAGGCTTCGCGCTCGTCGGGGCCGGCGGTCTTGTCGATCGCGATCTGCAGGTAGGCCATCTCGGCGTCGACCTTCTCGGCCGGCAGCATGCGCAGCCGGCTGACCAGCACCGCGCCCTCGATCACCGCGGCCTGTGCGCGGTTGAAGCCGAGGCCGGCCGAGTGCACCGCCTCGTGCACGCGCGCGAGGTGCAGCACCGGGCGCTGCGGGTGGTCGTGCAGGGTCGCGAGCGCGAGTTCGACGTGACTCAGCGCGCACGCGAGCCGCATGCCGGGCACGTGCTCGGTCGGCAGCGTCGGCCAGCCGCGCCGGCCGGTCACCGCGCCGGCGAACACGCGTGAGTCGTCGATGATGTTGAGCACCGCGTGCCGGCTCGCGACGATGTTGTCGAGCGTGGCCGACGGCTTGAACGGCATCAGGATCACCTCGCCGCCGCGGTAGCGCACGCCCATCGGCGCGATGTGCACGTGCCCGCTCGCGCCGAGCGTGGTGACCACGGTCTCGAAGATCATGTCATTCATCGGCCGGCTCCGGCGTGCCGATGGTCGCCGCCGCGGCGCGCGCGCGGCCGGTGGCGAGCGTGGTGCCCGGCGCGCACCAGGCGGTCAGGTCTTGTGCCTGCGTCGGCACCGCGCAGCCCCAGTCGAGCGGCTGGTCCTGCACGTAGCGTTTGCCCAGGCGCCACGCGAGCTCGGCGTGCGCGAGCTCGACGCCCATGTAGAACGCGTGGCTCGCGTCGCCCTCGAGCTTGAGCTGCGGCCACAGCTCGAACGCGCCGTGGCCGAAGCGCAGGCCGTCGCGGTTGTAGACGTGCACGCCGTCGGCCGAGACCTGGACGCGGAAGTTCGGGTCCTTGACCTGCGCGGCGACCGCCGCGATCTCGTCGGGCGTGTCGGGGAACGGGTACTTCGCGTGCACGGTCATCAGCGCGTCGTTCAGCCCTTTGGGCAGCGTGCGGTGGCTGGCGGCGGCGTGCATGATGCGGCGCGCCCAGTCGGCCTCGCGCACCGCGCGGCGCGCATGCGCGCTGACCTGCGTGGTCAGCACCGCAGCCACGCCAAGTTCGGCCGCGATGCCGAACAGCAGCGCGTTGATGCCGCTGGTGTCGGCCTCGGTCAGCTCGGTCAGGTTGCCCACGCCCATCATGATCGGCGCGTCGGCGAAGCGCTCACGCAAGCGGTGGTAACGGACGATCGATGCCGTCAGGCCGAACGGGATCGGGTCGAGGATCGAATCGGCCAGGTACGCGCGGCCGCGCCGCTGGCACTGCTCGATCGCCTCGAACAGCGAGACCTCGTCGGCCGGCGTGCGCGCGATCAGCACCGGCGTGGCCTCGGTCTCGTCGGCGATCCACAGCGTGTCGAGGTTCAGGCTCAGCAGGTAGTCGGCGCCGGCGCGGCCGCCGGCGAGCAGCTCGTCGGCGTTCATCGAATCGACGCTGACGCTGTGGCCCGCGGCCTTCAGCGCCTGCACGCTGTCGGCGAGGTGCGCGAAGGGCGTCTCGGGCAGACACCCGAGGTCGATCACGTCGGCGCCATCGGCGCGCAGCGCACGCGCGCGCTCGACGATCTGCGCGACGCTGAGCTGCGGCGCGTCGACGATCTCGGCAAAGATCAGCAGGCCCGGCTCGTCGAGCGCGATCGGCTTGGCGGCGCGGTCGAAGAAGCGCGGCAGGTCTTTCAATTCCTCGGGGCCGCGCACGACCGGCAGCCCGTAGTGCGCGCTCAGCACGGCCAAGTCGCCACGGCAGCGCCCGGGCACGACGATGCGGTCGGCGCGCACCGGCGCGGCGACGCGGCGCTTGATCAGCTCGGCCGTCATCAGCGCCGCGACCTGCACGCCGATCTCGCGGATCTCCCACGTGAACGGCGCCGGCGCGAGGCTGTCGAGCACGCGCTCGAGGCTGGCTTGCGCGAGGCGGCCGGTCAGGAAGACGATGTGTTCCATGCGAGCGAGAGTTCGGCCAGCCGCGTGTCGAGCGCCGCCTCGAGTTCGGCGAGCGACGCGACGATGCGGCAGAAATCGATCGCGCGCAGGCGCTCGACGTTGTCGAACTCGATGCGCCGCGGCCGCAGTGTGACCCAGTCGTGCGGCGAGCGCGTCACGACGACCGGCTCGGTGTCGCATGCAAACACGATGCCCGGGATGCCGAGCTTGCCGGCCTGCGCGAACATGTTGGTCGGCAGCGTGTCGCTGATGCCGAACGCGCACTTCGCGACGGTGTTGCTCGTCGCCGGTGCGACCACGACGGTGTGGTACGCGTGCTCGTACAGCGTGCCCACCGGCACCGCGCTCGCGGTCTTGTCGCGGAAGACGCGGAAGTCGGGGCG
>DATMIN010000448.1:0-5375 GCA_035554275.1 Burkholderiaceae bacterium | reverse complement strand
ATCGGGCGCGTGGGGCCTGCACGCCTGCCCCGGCTCGAAGATGGGCGTCGGCGTGATGCTCGCGATGGCCGCCGGGCTGCTGCAGGCCGGCACCTTGCGCCCGACCGGCTCGCCGGTGCTGCTGATGCTGACGCCGAAGATGGCGCCGCCACCACCGCCGCCCGCGCCCTGACTAGAGCCGTTCGCGCAGCCGCAACGCCTGCGCGAGGTGCCACTCCATCGCCATCGCGTCGAAGGCGCGCGCGGCCGCGTCGATCAGCCCGTGCGCGCGCGGCGCGGCGCCGGCATCGATCGCGAGTTCCGCGTCGGCGAGCTGCGTCACCGCGAGTTCGTGCGCCGAATCGCGCCCGCGCGCCACGCGGTAGGCGCAGGCGAGCTGGCGCCGGGCCGCGTCGGGCCGCCCGGCCTCTTGCGCGGCACGTGCCATCGCGCGGCACGCCATCGCCAGGCCGATGCGGTCGCCATGGCGGCCGCGCTCGAGTGCGAGCAGCGCATGCCGCCGCGCCGCGGCGGGGCGGCCGAGCGACTGCAGGCCTTCGGCGAGCCAGCCGTGGTTCAGCGAGCGGAACAGGCCGCTGTCGCGCGGCAGCAGCCAGTCGGTGACGGCGACGATGCCCTGCACCGCCTCCGGCCGGCGCTCGAGCATCCATTGCGCGTGGCCGTCGATCGCGCGTGCGATCGACAGTTGCCAGAGGCTCCGCGTCGCCTCGGCGATGCGCGCCGATTCGGCCGCCGCCTCGCGCGCCGACGCCCAGCGGCCCTGCCACAGCAGCACCGCGCCGCGCCAGCCCTGGATGCTCGCGCCGATCTGATGCGTCAGGCCGACGACGCAATCGAGCGCCTGATCGAAGCACTCGGCGGCCGCGGGGAAGCGGCCGCGGTCACCGAGCAGCACGCCGCGGCACACCAGCGAGTAGGCCAGGCCGACGTTGGTGCGCCGGCCGCTGCGGTGGCTGCGCTTGACCGCGATCGCCCGATCGAGCAGCTCGATCGCGCGCGGGTACTGGCCGGCCTGCGTGTGCGCCTCGCCGAGCGAGGCCACGACCTGCACCGCGAGCGGCTCGTCGCCGGCCTGCTCGGCCTCGCGCAGCGCGCGCTCGCCGTGCGCGATCGCCGTGCGCGGATGGCCGAGCGCGTAGTTGACGCAGCCCAGCCAGTGGCGCGCGCGCGCCACCCGCGACGCGTCGCCGTGGCGTTCGGCCAGCGCCACCGCGCGCTCGGCCAGCGCGATCTGGCTGCGCTCGGGGTCGAACATGCAGACCATCGCGAGGCGCTGCACGATGTCGACCCAGCGCAGCGCGCGCTCACCGGCCAGCTCGCCGTGCTCGAGCGCGCTCAGCGCGGCGCGGTAGTGCGCGCGTGCCCGGTCGAGCGCCGAGACGGCGAGCGCGCGGTCGCCGGCGCGTTCGGCGTAGTGCGCCTCGAGCGCGGGGTCGCCGCCGGCGCCGAAGTGCAGCGCCAACGCCTCGGCGTCTTCTTCGGTGTTGCCTGTGGCGGCGTGGTGCATCAGCGCCGCGCCGATGCGCAGGTGCAGCGCCTGGCGCGTGAGCAGGCCGAGCGAGGCATAGATCACGTCGCGCGTCACGCCGTGCTTGAAGCGCAGCGTGCCGACGTGTTCGCCGGGGAACAGGAAGTCGTGCTCGGCCAGCTCGCGCACCAGCGGGCCGTCGGCGGCGCAGCCGCTGATGCGCGCCAGCAGCCACGCCGGCACCGAGTTGCCGATCACGGCGGCGGTGCGCACCATCTCGATCAGCGGCGCGCTCAGGTGCTGCACGCGCGACTCGATCAGCTGGTTGATCCAGCCCGCGGGGCTCGACGCCGGCGCGAGCCGCCCGTTGTCGCCGCGCGCCGCCGAATGGCACAGCTCCTCGATGAACAGCGGGTTGCCGCCGGCACGCGCGCAGATCTGCGCGACCACGAACGGGTCGGCGCCGGGCAGCTGCGCCGCCACCGCCTGCGCGGCCGTGGCCTCGTCGAGCGGGGCGAGCGCGATCGTCTCGACATCCTGCGTCGCCGTGCCTGGCGCGCCACCGACGCGGCGCGTCAGCAGGATCAGCAGGCGCCCACCGGCCAGGCGCTGCGCGGCGGCCAGCACCTGGTGCGAGGCGTCGTCGGCCCACTGCCAGTCGTCGACGAACAGCACCAGCGGCTGCTCGGCGGCGAGGCGCTCGAACCACGCGCCCCAGGCCGGCGGCCCCGACGGCAGCTCGGCCACGCCGAGCGACTCCAGCATCTGGCGGAACGGCTGCAGCGGCGCGCCGCCGAGATCGGCTTCGCAGCTGCCGCGCAGCACGCGGCAATCACGCTGGCGCGCATGGTGCAGGAATTCCTCGACCAGCCGCGTCTTGCCGATGCCGGGCGGCCCGGCCACCTCGACACTCGCGGGCCGGCCGGCGCATGCCGCGTCGAGCGCCCGCGCGAGCCGCGCGAACTCGGCGCGCCGGCCGACGATCGGCGTGCGCGGGCGGCCGCGCGCTTCGATGCTGGCGGCCGGTTCGGCGAGCGCCTCGATGCGGTAGACGAGGATCGGCGCCTCGCGTCCCTTGACCGAGAGCATGCTCGGCGCGCCGGCGCCGAAGAAGCGGCGCGCCGGGCCGAGCGTCTCGTCGCTGACGACGATCTCGTGCGGACCGGCCGCGTCCGACAGCCGCGCCGCGATGTTGGGCACCGGGCCCATCAGCTCGAAGCGGCCGCGTTCGATGTCGCCGGCGCCGATCAGCACCAGCCCGGCGTGGATGCCGGTGTGCAGCTGCAGCTCGAAGCCCGCCGGCAGCCGCGGCGCAAGGCGCCGCACGGCCTGGTGCAGCGCCAGCGCGGCCTCGACCGCGCGGCGCCCGGCGTGCTCGTGCGTGACCGGGTGGCCGAACATCGCGAGCAGCCCGTCGCCCTGCACCCGCACGATCGTGCCGCCCCAGCGTGGCACGGTTTCCTGGTAGGCGATGCGCAGCGTCGACAGCAGCGCCGCGTACTGCTCGGCCTCCATCGCGCCGGCCAGTTCGGTCGAACGCGACAGGTCCGAGAACAGCAGCGTGACGTAGTGGCGATCGCCTTCGATCGCCGCGCCTGCGCGGGCCGCGCTGGCGGCGGCCGGCGACACCGGCTCGCTCATCGCGCTCATCGCGCGCTTGTCCCGCGTTTCAGCGCCTCGGGCATGTTGTCTCGGACCTCGTTTTCCCCAACGCGCGCATGATGGCACGGGACCCTCGCGCCGCTTGTGTCTTGCCGCGCAGATCGCGGCGCGGCCGCCACAACTACACTCGACGCATGCGCACCTCGGCCCTGATCGCCACGCTCTGCTCCGCCACGCTCGCCTCGGCGCAGAGCGCGCCGCCCGCGGCCGCCCGCATCGACTTTCCGAGCGTCGCCGCGGCGCTGCAGGCACTCGAGGCGCGCGATGGCAACGGCACGATCGTGACCCACGGCGACGGCTGGACGATCGTCAACGAGCCCGGCGCCGCGGCGCAGTGGTCGTTCACGCCGCCGACGCACGCGGCGTATCCGGCGCTGGTGCGGCGCGTGATCAGGCGCTCGCCGACCGGCGAGGTCTCGGTCGAGACCGCCAGCCTGTGCGAGGCGCCGAAGGCCGAGTGCGGCAAGCTGCTCGACGAGTTCGCTTCGTTGAACGGCCGGATCACGCAGGCGGTGCGCTCGCGCAGTTCGGCGCCGATGGCCGCGCCGCCAGCGCCTGTGCCACCGGCGCAGTGACCACCCGCGACCGCGGTCGCTTCTAGCCGTGGGAACACCGCGCCTGTTCCGCGGCTGGTTCGTCGTCGCCGGCGCGTTCGCGGTGATGTTCGTCGGCTTCGGCAGCGCCTACACGTTCAGCACCTTCTTCGGGCCGCTGCAGCGCGAGTTCGGCGCGTCGCGCGGCGGGGTTTCGCTGGTGTTCTCGCTCGCCGGGTTCCTGTACTTCGCGCTCGGCGTCGCGAGCGGGCCGGCCGCCGACCGCTGGGGCGCGCGCCCGCTGGCGGTGCTCGGCATGGCGCTGACCGGCGCCGGCCTCGTGCTCGCCGGCCTGGCGCGCACGCTGACCGAGGTCTACGCGGCCTACGGGCTGGGCGTCGGCCTCGGCGTGGGCTGCGCCTACGTGCCGGTGCTCGGCGCGGTGCAGCGCTGGTTCGTGCGCCGGCGCGGCTTCGCCTCGGGGCTGGCGGTCAGCGGCATCGGCGTGGGGACGCTCGCGATGCCGCCGCTCGCGGCGGGGCTGATCGAGGCGGTCGGCTGGCGCGAGACCTACCTGATCCTCGGCGCGTTCACGGCGGCCACCGGCATCGGCATGGCGCTGCTGATCGACAACGACCCGCGCGCCCGCGGCCTGCAGCCCGACGGCGTGCCCGCCGAAGCCGGTGCGCCGCCTGCGCCGCCGACCGGCGCGACGCTCGCCGAGGCCGTCCGCACGCGGCGCTTCGCGGGCCTCTACGCCGCCGGGCTGATCTGCGCGTTCGGCCTGTTCGTGCCGTTCGTTCACCTGGTGCCGTACGCGCTCGACCACGGCGCGCCGGCCACCTCGGCCGCGCTGCTGCTCGGCGCGATCGGCGTCGGCAGCACCGCCGGCCGCTTCGTGCTCGGCGGCCTGGCCGACCGGCTCGGCCGGCAGCGTGCGCTGGTCGCGATGTTCGTCGGCATGGCGCTGGCGATGGCGGTCTGGGCGCTGGCGACGAGCCTGTGGGCGCTGGCCGCGTTCGCGCTCGCGTTCGGCGTGTTCTACGGCGGCTTCGTCGCGCTGCTGCCGGCATTGGTGATGGACTGGTTCGGCGGCCGCCACATCGGCGCGATCATCGGCGTGCTCTACACCAGCGTCGCGCTCGGCACGCTGGTCGGCCCGAGCCTCGCGGGCGTCGCGTTCGACCTGACGCGCAGCTACCTGCTGCCGATCGTGGTCGGCGCGCTGGCCAACCTGGTCGCCGCCGCGATCGTGGCCGCGCTGCCGCGCGCGCCGGCGGCCGCCGTCTGAGCGCGCGCGGCGTTCAGGCCTCGTCGATGCGGTGCCGGCGCAGCGCGCGCCACAGCGCCAGGTCGTAGGCGATCTTCAGCGCGCCGCAGGCGATCAGCGGCGCGCCGATGAAGCCGGCGGCGAACAGCGCGCCGGCGAGCGTCGGGCTGAGCGCCGCGGCGAGGCTGCGCGGCACCGCGGTGAAGCTCGCCGCGGCGGGGCGCTCGGCCGGCGTGACCACGGCCATCACGAACGCGGTGCGCGTCGGCACGTCCATCTGCGACAGCGCGCTGCGCACGAACAGCAGCGCCAGCGCCAGCGGCAGGCTCGGCGCGAGCGCGGCCAGCACCAGGCAGACGTTGGCCGGCAGGTGCGTGAACACCATCGTGTTGAGCAGGCCGATGCGCGCCGCCACGCGCGGCGCCGCGAGCTGTGACGCGGC
>DATMIN010000447.1:0-2247 GCA_035554275.1 Burkholderiaceae bacterium | reverse complement strand
ACCGGGCACCCGCCTGTCGAAGTCGCTCGCCCACGTGCCGATCATCGGGCGCAGCCGGGTGATCGGCGCCGTCGGCCTCGAGGACTACGACCGCGAGCACGCGTTCGGCGAGTCCGACGTGCGCCTGCTCCAGACCGTGATCGGATCGATGGGCCTGGCGCTCGAGGGCGCCCAGCTGTTCGACGAGACCCAGCGCCTGCTGAAGGAGACCGAGCAGCGCAACGCCGAGCTCGCGGTGATCAACAGCATCCAGCAGGGCGTGGGCGCGGAGCTGAACTTCCAGGCCATCGTCGACCTGGTCGGCGACAAGCTGCGCGAGGTGTTCGCCACCGGCGACATCGGCATCACCTGGCGCGACGAGGCGGCCGGCGTGCGCCACCTGCTGTACGTCTATGAACACGGCGCGCGCCAGCACCACGCGCCGGTGCCCGACGCGCTGCAGCGCCCGCTCGACAAGGCGCTGCTGCAGCGCCGCCCGGTCGTCGTGCGCAACCAGGCCGATGCCGACGCGCTCGAGCTGCACCACTTCGAGGGCACCGACATGAGCCTGTCGTCGGTGTTCGTGCCGATGTTCTCCGGCGACCGCTTCCTCGGCACGATCATCCTCGAGAACTACGAGCGCGAAGACGCGTTCGGCGAGGCCGAGGTGCGGCTGCTGTCGACGGTGGCCGCGAGCACCGGCGTCGCGCTCGAGAACGCGCGGCTGTTCAACGAGACGCAGCGCCGCGCGCGCGAATCGTCGGCGCTGACCGACGTCGGCCGCGACCTGTCGTCCACGCTCGATCTCGCCACCGTGATGGACCGGATCGCCGCGCACGCGAAGGAGCTGCTCGCGGCCGAGAACAGCGCGATCTTCCTGCCCGAGCCGGGCGGCCGGCAGTACCGCGCGATCGTCGCGCTCGGCGAGCTCGCGCAGACGCTGAAGACGACCGTCGTCGAGCCCGGCCGCGGCATCATCGGCCACCTGATCGAGAGCGGGCGGCCCGAGTTCGTCAACGACACCGCGGCCGATCCGCGCGGCGTGCGCATCGACGGCACCGAGACGCGCTCCGACGAGCGCCTGATGGTCGTGCCGCTCGTCTCGGGCACGCAGGTGGAGGGTGCGATGGCGGTGTGGCGCAGCGGCGGCCAGCCGTTCGACGCGCGCGAGCTCGAGTTCCTGACCGGGCTGTCTCTGCAGGCGACGATCGCGCTCAACAACGCGCGGCTGTTCAACGAGACCCGCGAGGCGCTCGAGCAGCAGACCGCGACCGCGCAGGTGCTGCAGGTGATCAGCTCGTCGGTCGAAGACGCGCGGCCGGTGTTCGACGAGATCCTCACGAGCTGCGCGCGCCTGTTCGACAGCGCCGAGCAGGGCATCCTGCTGGTCGGCGACGACGGCCGGCTGCACCTGGGCGCGCACCACGGCTCGGCGCAGCCGCTGCTGCAGCAGCTCTTCGCCGGCGGCGTGCCGGCCGCGCAGTTCGGCGACGGCAAGCCGCGCCGCGAACCGCTGCACGTGGCCGACGTGTTCAGCGCCGACGCCCCGGTCTGGCTGCGGCGCATCGGCGAACGGCTCGGCGTGGGCCCGTACTCGCAGCTGGTCGTGCCGATCGCACGCGACGATCGCGTCGTCGGCTACCTGTCCGTGATCCGCCAGCCCGCCACCGGCTTCGCGCCGAAGGAGATCGCGCTGCTGCAGACCTTCGCCGAGCAGGCGGTGATCGCGATCCAGAACGCGCGGCTGTTCCGCGAGACGCAGGAGGCGCTCGACCACCAGACCGCGAGTGCCGACATCCTGCGCGTGATCAGCGCGTCGCCCGAGGACACACAGCCGGTCTTCGATGCGATCGTCCAGACCTCGTTGCGGCTGCTGCGCCTGGACCGCGCGTCGTTCTCGCGAGTCGAGGGCGCGACCTACGTGCCGGTCGCCCAGGCGACCGCCGACGGGCTGGTGAAGGACCGCTGGACCACGCCGACCCCGACGCCGGTCGCCATCGACCCGGACGCCAACTTCCCGTCGCAGGCGATCGTCGGCAAGCGCGTCGTCCACATCCCGGACTGGGACGCGATCGAGCTGCCGCCGCGCCAGCGCGCGATGCGCGAGGAGTTCGGCGTGCGCGCTTCGCTGGCGGTACCGCTGCTGCGCGACGACACGGTCAGCGGCGTGCTGATGTTCTTCCGCCGCATCGCAGGCAGCTTCTCGCCGGCGGAGATGGCGCTCGCGCAGTCGTTCGCCGATCAGGCCGGGATTGCGATCGAGAACGT
>DATMIN010000446.1:0-4768 GCA_035554275.1 Burkholderiaceae bacterium | reverse complement strand
CGACAGCGGCCGGCCGAGCGTGGTGAGCGACCCCGACGGCGAGATCGCCGGGCTCTACAAGGGCGTGGCGCGCCAGGTCGCGGTGAAGATCGCGCAGCGCGCGAAGGATTTCTCGTCGAAGTTCCCGACGATCTCGGTCTCCAAAGACACGTGACCCGATGAATCTGCTGGACGCGATGCGCTACCTGGTGGCGCTCGAGCAGCATCGGCACTTCGGGCGCGCCGCGAGCGCCTGCCACATCACGCAGCCGGCGCTGTCGAACGCGTTGCGCGCACTCGAAGCCGAGCTCGGCGTCGCGATCGTGCGCCGCGGCCGCGCCTACGAGGGGCTGACGGCCGAGGGCGAGCGCGTGCTGGCCAGCGCGAACCGGCTGCTGCACGAGCAGGAACTGCTGCGCCAAGACCTGCACAGCAGCGCCGACGCGCCACGCGGCACGCTGACGATCGGCGCGGTGCCGACGACGATTCCCGTCGCCGCGCGCTTCGCCGCGCAACTGCGCGCGCGCCACGCCGGCATCGTGCCGGTGCTGCGCTCGCTCAGCTCGCCCGAGATCGAGACCGGCCTCGAGACGCTCGCGCTCGACCTCGGCCTCGGCTACACCGAGCGCGGCACGCGCTTCGATGCGCTGCCGCAGTACGTCGAGAGCTACTTCCTGCTGCGCCGCGCGCAGCCGGCGGGCGATGCGCCACTTGTGCTCGGCGCGCCGATCGGCTGGCGCGAGGCCGCGGCGCTGCCGCTGTGTCTGCTGACGCCGGAGATGCACAACCGCAGCATCGTCGACGCCGCGTTCCGCGCCGCCGGCGCCGAGCCGCGGCCGGCGATCGAGACCAACTCGATCGTCACGGCGGTGTTCAGCGTGCTCGACGGCGACGTCTGCGCGGTGCTGCCCGGCGCGCTGCTCGAACTCGTGCGCGGCCACGGCGGGCTCGAGCTGCGGCCATTGCGCGAGCCCGAGCCGCGCACGCCGATCGGCTTCATGGCCGCGCCGGGCTCGCGCCGTTCGCGCGCGCTCGCGGCGGCGCTCGCGCTCGCCGCCGACGAGACCTGGCGCGCGCAGGCCGCGGCGCTCGGCGGCGGCCGATTCAGCGCCTGAATCGGGCCAATTCCCGAAGTCATTGGACAGCGCCGGAGCGCCTGATGATGATCGGCGCGCATGAACCTGACCGCGCTTCCCGCTGCCCCCGTGGTGGCCACGATCGGCGCCGACGAGCTGCGCCAGCGCATCAAGCGCAAGAGCCGGCTCAAGGGCCGCCAGAGCGATGACACGTCGATCGCCGAGGTGCGCGCGCTGCTCGGTGAGCACCCGGCCAACGGTTGGCGGCGCGACCGGCTGATCGAGCACCTGCACCTGCTCAACGACCGCTATCGCGGCCTGCACGAGCGCCACCTCGTCGCGCTCGCGCATGAGACCAACGTGCCGATGGCCGAGGTGTTCGAGGTCGCGACCTTCTATCACCACTTCGAGGTGCTCCACGACGGGCAAGCGCCGGCGGCGCTCACCGTGCGCGTGTGCGACGGGCTGAGCTGCGAGATGGCCGGCGCGCAGGCGCTGCTCGCGCGCTTGCCGGCGCTGCTCGGTGCCGATGTCAACGTGATCGCGGCGCCCTGCGTCGGCCGTTGCGAGCAGGCGCCGGTCGCGGTCGTCGACCAGTGCCCGGTGCCGCGCGCCGACGCGCCCACGGTCGCCGAGGCGGTGAAGCGCGGTCTGCGCGTTCATCCGCAAGCGACGCGCGGCGCGCCGTTCGATCCGGTGGCGTTGGCCGGGCGCGCGATCAGCGCGTCGCCACTGTCAGTCGCGCCGTCGTACTGCGACCACGCGACCTATCGCGCGGCCGGCGGCTACGCGCTCGCGGCCGAGGTGATTGCCGGCACGCGCAGCGGCGACGCGCTGATCAACACGCTCGAAGACTCCGGCCTGCGCGGCCTCGGCGGTGCGGGCTTTCCGGCCGGGCGCAAGTGGCGCATCGTGCGCGAGCAGCCGGCGCCGCGCCTGATGGCCGTCAACATCGACGAGGGCGAGCCCGGCACGTTCAAGGACCGCACCTACCTCGAGCGCGACCCGCACCGCTTTCTCGAAGGCGTGCTGATCGCGGCCAGCGTGGTCGGCATCGACAAGGTCTACATCTACCTGCGCGACGAGTACCACGGCTGCCGCGGGCTGCTCGCTGCCGAGCTCGCGGTGCTGCAGCGCGAGGCAACGTTCCCGCTGCCGCAAATCGAGTTGCGGCGCGGCGCCGGCGCGTACATCTGCGGAGAGGAATCCGCGATGATCCAGAGCATCGAGGGCCAGCGCGGCGAGCCGCGGCTGCGCCCGCCGTACATCGCGCAGGTCGGCCTGTTCGGCCGGCCGACGCTCGAGCACAACTTCGAGACGCTGTACTGGGCGCGCGACATCGTGCAGCGCGGCGCCGCCTGGTTCGCCGGCTTCGGCCGCCACGAGCGCAAGGGGCTGCGCAGCTTCAGTGTCAGCGGGCGCATCAAGCGGCCGGGCGTCAAGCTCGCGCCGGCCGGGATCACGCTGCGCGAGCTGGTCGACGAATACTGCGGCGGCATGGCCGCGGGCCACACGCTGTACGCCTACCTGCCGGGCGGCGCATCGGGCGGCATCTTGCCGGCCGCGCTGGCCGACATCCCGCTCGACTTCGACACGCTGCAGCCGCACGGCTGCTTCATCGGCTCGGCCGCGGTGATCGTGCTGAGCCAGCACGACCGCGCGCGCGACGCCGCGCTGAACATGATGCGGTTCTTCAACCACGAGAGCTGCGGCCAGTGCACGCCGTGCCGCGTCGGTACCGACAAGGCGGCGCGGCTGATGGAGGCGAACGCGTGGGACCGCGCCACGCTCGAGGACCTGAACGTCGTGATGGCCGACGCATCGATCTGCGGATTGGGCCAGGCCGCGCCGAACCCGATCCGCAGCGTCGTCAAGCACTTCGCGCACGAGATCGGGGGTTCCGCATGAACGCACCCGCCACGCTGGCGCAGCTGCAGGCGGCGCGCGTCGAGTTCACGCTCGACGGCCAGTTGGTCAGCGCGTTCGACGGCGAGACGATCCTGAGCGCCGCGCGGCGCGAGGGCCGCGCGATCCCGACGCTGTGCTTCAAGGACGGCTACCGCCCCGACGGCAACTGCCGCGCCTGCGTCGTCGAGGTCAAAGGCGAACGCACGCTCGCGCCGAGCTGCTGCCGCGCGGTCCAGCCTGGCATGGTCGTCACGACCGACAGCGAGCGCGCGAAGAAAAGCCAGCGCATGGTGCTCGAGATGCTGCTCGCCGACCTGCCCGACGCCGGCCACAAGTGGGTCGACGGCGACGCTGCGCGCCCGCACGGCGAGCTCAGCGACTGGGCCGCGCGCGCGGGCGTGACGGTGCGCCCGGAGCTGCGCGCGCTGCGCCGCGCGCAGCCGGCACCCGACCTGTCGCATCCGGCGATGGCCGTGAACCTCGACAGCTGCATCCAGTGCACGCGCTGCGTGCGCGCGTGCCGCGAGGAGCAGGTCAACGACGTGATCGGCTACGCGCTGCGCGGCGCGGCGAGCCAGATCGTGTTCGACCTCGCCGACCCGATGGGCGACAGCACCTGCGTGGCCTGCGGCGAGTGCGTGCAGGCCTGCCCGACCGGCGCGCTGATGCCGAAGACGGCGCTCGGCACGCAGGTCGTCGACAAGAAGGTCGATTCGGTCTGCCCGTTCTGCGGCGTCGGCTGCCTGCTGACCTACAACGTGCGCGGCAACGAGATCATCAGCGTCGACGGCCGCGACGGCCCGGCGAACCACTCGCGGCTGTGCGTCAAGGGCCGCTTCGGCTTCGACTACGCGAGCCACCCGCAACGGCTCACGAAGCCGCTGATCCGCAAGCCCGGCGTGCCGAAGCACCTCGACGATGCGCCGAACCCGGCCGACTGGGCCGGCGTGTTCCGCGAGGCGACGTGGGAGGAGGCGCTCGACCTGTCGGGCGGCACGCTCGCGCGGCTGCGCGACACGCATGGCGCGAAGTCGCTCGCCGGCTTCGGCAGCGCCAAAGGCAGCAACGAAGAGGCCTACCTGTTCCAGAAGCTGGTGCGCACCGGCTTTGGCAGCAACAACGTCGACCACTGCACGCGGCTGTGCCACGCGTCGAGCGTGGCGGCGCTGCTCGAGGGCGTCGGCTCGGGCGCGGTCAGCAACCCGGCCGGCGACGTCGAGCACGCCGAGGTGATCCTGATCATCGGCTCGAACCCGACCGCGAACCACCCGGTTGCGGCGACCTGGATGAAGAACGCGGCCCAGCGCGGCGCGAAGATCGTGATGGCCGACCCGCGCCGCACCGAGCTCGCGCGCCACGCCTGGCGCACGCTGCAATTCAACGCCGACACCGACGTGGCGATGCTCAACGCGCTGATTCACACCGTGATCGACGAAGGCCTGGTCGATGAGGCGTTCGTGCGCGATCGCGTCGGCAACTTCGAGGCGCTGAAGGCCAACGTGAAGGGCTACAGCCCCGAGGCGATGGCGCCGATCTGCGGCATCGCGGCCGAGACGCTGCGCGAGGTCGCGCGCGCGTTCGCGACCGCGAAGAGCGCGATGATCCTGTGGGGCATGGGCATCAGCCAGCACGTGCACGGCACCGACAACGCGCGCTGCCTGATCGCGCTGGCGAGCGTCACCGGCCAGATCGGCAAGCCGGGTTCGGGGCTGCACCCGCTGCGCGGCCAGAACAACGTGCAGGGCGCGAGCGACGCCGGGCTGATCCCGATGATGTTCCCGAACTACCAGCGCGTCGACGAGCCC
>DATMIN010000445.1:0-8078 GCA_035554275.1 Burkholderiaceae bacterium | reverse complement strand
GACGGGCAGATGTACAGGTTCTGCGCCAGCCGCTCGACCGCAGGCACCAGCGCCTCGGCCACGACCAGCCAGCCGAGGCGCCAGCCGGTCATCGAGAAGTATTTCGAGAAGCTGCTGATCGCGACAACGTCGTCGCCGTGCTTCAGCGCGCTGTGGCCGAAGCGCTCGTCGAAGCTCAGCCCGAGGTAGATCTCGTCGACCAGCCGACGCGCCCGCGGTGACGACGATGCGGCGCGCCGCGATGTCGAGCCCGAAGCGCTGCCCGTACCACGTGCTGATCGCCGCGCGCAGCTCGGGCAGGCCGGTCGCGTCGGTGTACTGCGTGCGGCCATCGCGCAGCGCGCGCTGCGCGGCCTCGAGCACCGGCGCCGGCGCGGTGAAGTCGGGCTCGCCGATGTTCAGGAAGATCATCGGCGTGCCGCCCAGGCGCGGGTCGCACGCCGGGCTGGCGGCGATCTCGCCGGCGGCCTTGGCGCACTCCATCACGTAGAAGGGCTCGATGTGGTCGAGGCGGCGGGCGAGTTTCATCGGGAGCTACCGGATGGCGACCTCAACACCGGAGTTCTTTGCGAATGACCAGCTTCAGGCCCGACCAGACTTCGCTCACCGCGCAGACCTTGACATCCACAAAGCCAAGCGGGAGTGCCAACTCGCGAATGGTGTCTTCGGTGATATCGGTCGGCATCTTCGAGGCCTTCTTTGGCCAAGACACCCAGACGACACCATCTGGTTTGATCGAGCTTCGCAGCGCCTCGAGTTCAGTCTTTAGAACTGCCTTGCGCTCGGCGAAGACGTGGACGATGTCGGTGGCTCGACAGACGACCGTATCGAACACGGCTCCTGTCGGGATCGGTTCAAGCAGTTGAGCGTAGTCGACGGGTGCATGCTTCGCGACAACGCGGCTGCCCACCACGATTCCGAGCTTCTTGGCCAGAGGCGTCCCGGAGTACCCGGCGGGATTCACGCTCATCTGCGGCCTAACGTTCGAGGTGAGGCCTCACCGCTCGGAGTCAGTGAGGCGCAAGTCAAGCTGACGCCAGAACCCCAGCGCCACCTCGTTGAAGCGTTGCGCGCACTCGATCTGCGGCGCGTGTCCGCAACGATCCCAGATCTGGACTTCCGCGTTCGGCAGGGCTCGGCGCAAAACCTCGGCATGAACAGGCGGTACAAACCGATCCTCGCTGCCCCAGACGACCAGAGTGGGAGCTTGAATGCCCGGCAGCGCAGCGTGTAGCTCTGCGACTGGCCCTGGAAGAAAACCGCGAAAGTCCAGGAAGCCGCGCAGTGTCTTGAGGAACGCAGCCTGTGCTCCGGGCTGACGTGCGAGCGCGACTTTCCCCGCAATCAATTCCTCGGTCACGAAGGCGGAGGGGGCGGCGAACGCCTTTCGCCAAAGCATCTTCGTGCCCAGTCGATTGGGCCAAGTGAAGACCTCGCCCAGCAGTGGCAGTGTTGCCAGACGAAACTCGAACAGCGTCTCGCGTTGTTGCATGCCGGCTGGGTCCACCAGCAACAGCGAGGCGACACGTTGCGCAGCGATTGCTGCGCACTCCAACGCAAGCCGCCCACCCAATGAGTTACCGGCGATATGGGCCTGCGGGATGGCCTTGGCCGTCATGAAATCCAGTACGAACTGAGCGAGGCGGCGCAGACTGTAGGTCTCGTTCGCAGGCTTTTCCGTCAGCCCGAAGCCCAAGAGGTCCAACGCGAACACGCGATGCCGAGCCGCAAGCGCCTCGATATTGCGTTCCCACTCGAGCACGGAGCAGCCGATGCCGTGGAGGAGAAGCACGGCAGATCCGTTGCTGCCGGCTTGCCAGTAGCGGGTCTTGATCGAGGCGACGTCGATGAAGTGATCTGTGAGCATCTGAGGCGCGGGAGGGTATGTACTGTGACGCCTAACGTTTGAGTTGAGCGGCAGGCGCCGGTGGAACGCGCCTGGCCCAGAATGAAATGAGGGCCAGGCGGGGCACGCCGGCGCATGTCCGCTCGAACGATGGGTTAGGCCTCTGGCGCACGGCGTGGCTTTTCGATACCGTAGACCTCAGCTTTGCCAGATGTGCACACAGATCGTTAGCAGGCAGGCCTGAGCGCTCAACTCACCTCGAACTTCACACCCAGCGGAGACAACCATGCTGCGACTTCCAACTTCTCTTGCCTTCCTCGCCCTCACGCTCTTCGGGTGCGCTGGTATGCCCGGCGCCGACCAGGGCCCGCAAAGCGCTATGGAGCAATTTCGGGCCGCATTCAACAAGCAAGATGCCTCTGGGGTGGCAAGTGTCTTCAAGGACGATGCCAAGCTTCTACCTCCGGGCAAGCCGATGATGACTGGCACCGAAGCCATTCGTGCTTACTGGCAAGGCGCGTTCAGCGCCGGTGTGTCACACATTGACAAGACCCCAATTGATGTTGCGGTGAGCGGTGATCTTGCGGTTGAAACGAGTAGCTACGTGGTCACCTTCAAAGACCAGCGGATCATTGGCAAGGACACTTTGGTTTGGCGACGGGGCAAAGACAACCTTTGGCGGATTGCATCGGATATCTGGAACAACGACAACTAGATCTGGGCGTCGGGCTGCACGGTCGCCTCACAAGGTGCGCGGCCTTGCTGTGAGAGGCCTAACGTTTGAGTTAAGCGGCAGACGCCGGTACCCCGGCGGATGTCCGCTTGAACGAAGCGGTTCGACCCCATCGTGGCCTGCGCGCGCTACCGCATAGACCGCTTGTGCACCCACTCAAGGAGAGCCTCATTCATACGCGTTTGCCAGCCAGTGCCGGTAGCCTTGAAATATTGGATTACTTCGGGGCTGTAACGCACGCTGACCAATTGCTTGGTTGGGGATTGCTGAGGGCCGCGTTGTCCACGCTTTCGTTTTTGAGCAAGAGCCGCCCGAACGGCGGCATACCCGCCGCCCTTCACGACGACGGCATTGGCGAATTTGGCCTCTTCCTTTGCCGTGAGGGCGCGATCTCGTCCTGGAGCCGCGGCAACGACGGCCTCCCATTCAGCGGGAGTAGCCGGTGGTTTCTTTCGCGTAGCGCCTGACTTCATGCTTCTTCGCCTTGCGAAGGCTGATGATGTGCGGTTCATCGCCTCGCTCCGTGTATGTCATGTGCACGACGATGCCGTCCAGCCAGCCGAGCAAACTGATCCTGTGCTCGCCATAGACTTCACGGTCATCGTCCCAGGTGACGACCGGGCCGTCGAATACCGCCTCGCAACCAATAAAGTCCAGGCCATGAAGCTTGAGATTGCGGAGGCGTTTCGCTTCGTCCCAGGCCGGCATGCTTTGATTGTAGCTACGAACAAAGAGCGCGTGCCAATCTATTTGTAGCTGCGCCGACGGACGATACGGGTTCCTCTATGGGGCCGAGCGTTTGACATGAGGGGCGGGCGACAGGTGGCGAAGCCAGATGTCGCACGTCCCCTCGATGGAAGGGTTCGGCCCCATTCTCTCAGCGGGCTACGCTGCCTGTAGCAGGAACTCGACCTTCACAGCTTCGAAGGGAAACTCTATTTCACCACCCTCTGTGCGGCTCAGAATCCCCGCTGACAGCAGAGCCGTAACGTCGCCGTGCACAGCCTTGACATCTCGAGCAACGCGGCGAGCCGCCTCGCGAATGGAAATTGGGCCCGCACCACACAGCGCTTTGAGCAGTTCCCAGCGTTTTGCCGTGAGTAATTGCCAAAGAAGTTCGGGTGCTGCGAAGCTGATGTGGGCCGACCTAGAGCCTTTGCCACTCTTCCACGCGTTGGTGAAGTCAGCCATTGCCTCGGACGGAGGCCGAACGTCAAGAGTCACTGTTTTCACGGTTCCACCTCGCAATGTCGGCCTGAAAAGCCGCAATCAGTTTGTCAGGATCTGTGAAGGCGTAGTTGCTTTCCTTGGTTCCGTAGTGCCGATGATCGCCTTTGCCTGCTTCGTTGTCGTACCGGAGGACGCACTCGCCGCGGACCACATAGGCAAGGCGGTACTTGAACCGATGGCTTGAGCCTGTCAACGGTGCAGGAAGCTGCCAGAGCACCAACTCAGCAAAAGAGATCTCGGAGTAGACGATTCGGGTACGAACCAGCTCAAGAGCCTTCATGTTGGAGATTATGCCAACGCAGCGGGCGTTGTCAACGACTCCAACGGAGTGCAGTGGCTTCTATGGGGCCTAACGTTTGACATGAGGGGCGGGCCAAAGGACGCGAAGCGGCCTTTGGAACGTCCCCTCGATGGAGGGGTTAGGCACCGCTTCCTCGCGCGCTGTGAAAACGCTGATGGTCATAGACTTCCTGAGCGCATGAAGTGGCTACCGCTTCTAGTTCTTCCAAGAAGTTGTACCAATCTGTCCATTCGGCACCAAACCCTTGAACATTCAGGTCACCCCAAGCTTTGGGATGACACATGGTAGCCACCGCTTCACATGCGCTCTGTGCCATTGCTGGCGTGGACGCTTGCTCGACCCTCCCTCGCACAACTCATAGACCTCGCATGTGGACGCGTTGCCCCGCAGGGGTTCAACCTTCTCCAACAGGGACCGCAGCTCTGGGAATTGCATGAGCTGCCTAACGTGCTTTAGACCTCAGCGCCCGTGCCGCCTCGACCTCCACCGGCCGCAGATCCGCCGCCGCCTTGTCGAGCACGCCGTTGACGTACTTGTGGCCGTCGGTGCCGCCGAAGCTCTTCGCGAGCTCGACGGCCTCGTTGATCGCGACCTTGTACGGAATCTCGATGCAGTGCGTCAGCTCGTAGACGCCGATCATCAGCACGCCGTGCTCGATCGGCGAGAGCAGCGAGGTCTTGCGGTCGACGTGGCGCGCGAGCACCGCGTCGATCGCGGCAGCGCCTTCGATGCAGCCGTGCAGCAGCGCGTCGAAGTGCACCGAGTCGCACTTGCCGAAGTCGTCGAGCTCGCGGATGTGGGCGTCGACGGCGCCGGCATCGGTGCCCGAGACGAGCCACTCGTACAGGCCCTGCAGCGCGAGCTCGCGCGCGCGGCGCCGCGCCGATTTCGGCCGGTTCGGCTTGAGGGCCGACCTGGCGGGCTTCGCGCCGACCTTCTTCGGTGCCGCGACCGGCGGCGCAGGCTCGGTCACGACAGGTCTTCCATCAGGTTGGCCATCTCGACGGCCACGCGGGCCGCGTCGCGGCCCTTGTCGTCGGCGCGCGCCCAGGCCTGGGCGTCGTTCTCGACGGTCAGGATCGCGTTGGCGATCGGCACGCCGTGGTCGAGCGCGACGCGCGTGACGCCGGCGCCGCTCTCGTTGGCGACGAGCTCGAAGTGGTAGGTCTCGCCGCGCACGATGCAGCCGATGGCGATCAGCGCGTCGCAGTCTTCCGCGTCGGCCAGCGCGTGCAGCGCGAGCGCGATCTCGAGCGCGCCCGGCACCGTGACATGGCGGATGTGTGACGGCGCGACGCCGAGCGCGTGCAGCTCGGCGAGGCACGCTTCGGCCAGGCGGTCGGTGATCGCGGTGTTGAAGCGCGCCTGCACGATGCCGATGCGCAGGTCGGCGCCGTCGAGCGCGGCACTCGTGCCGCCGCTGCGGCTGTCGTTCTGGTCGGCGTGTTGCATGGGCGTGGGTTCGTTCAGTGGGGTTCGGCGGCCAGGAAGCCGGTGACTTCGAGGCCGTAGCCGGTCATGCTGGGCATGCGGCGCGGGCTGCCGAGCAGCTTCATCTTGACGATGCCGAGCTCGCGCAGGATCTGCGCGCCGATGCCGTAGGTGCGCAGATCCATCTGGCCGGCCGCGCGCCCCGGCGCATGCTCGGCGGCGTGGTCGGCGCGCGGCAGCAGTTGCGGCACGAGCGCGGCGGCGTCTTCGCCGCAGTTGAGCAGCAGCGCCGCGCTGCGCGGGCTCTGCTGCAGCATCGCGAGCGCCTTCGGCAGCGGCCACGAGTGCTGGCACGGGCCGCCGACATCGAGCAAGTCCAGCACCGAGAGCGGCTCGTGCACGCGCACCAGCACCTCGTCTGCGGCGCTCCACTGGCCGTGCGTCAGCGCCAGGTGCACGCCGCCGCTGCGGTCGCGGTAGGCGCTGCAGTCGAACGTGCCCTGCGCGGTGACGAGCGGGCGCGCGCCGATGCGCTCGATCAGCGATTCGTGGCGGCTGCGGTATTCGATCAGGTCGGCGATCGTGCCGATCTTCAGGCCGTGCTCTTTCGCGAACGCGATCAGGTCGGGCAGGCGCGCCATCGTGCCGTCGTCCTTCATCACCTCGCAGATCACCGCGGCGGGGGTCAGGCCGGCCATGCCGGCGAGGTCGCAGCCGGCCTCGGTGTGGCCGGCGCGCATCAGCACGCCGCCTTCCTGCGCGCGCAGCGGGAACACGTGGCCGGGCTGCACCAGATCGCTCGGCTTGGCGTCGCGCGCGACCGCGGCCTGTACCGTGCGCGCGCGGTCGGCGGCCGAGATGCCGGTGTCGACGCCGGTGGCGGCCTCGATCGAGACGGTGAACGCGGTGCCGTGGCGGGTGCCGTTGCGCGCCGTCATCGACTGCAGCTGCAACCGGTCGCAGCGCTCGGGCGTGAGCGTCAGGCAGATCAGGCCGCGGCCGAAGCGGGCCATGAAGTTGATCGCCTCGGGCGACACATGATCGGCGGCGATCACCAGGTCGCCTTCGTTCTCGCGGTCTTCCTCGTCGACGAGGATGATCATGCGGCCGGCGGCCAACTCGGCGACGAGCTCGGGAATGGGGGAAACGGCCATCGGCGAATTGTAGGTGGCGGGCCTCGTGGCGCCTTTTTGTGGCGCGGGCGACGCACCCCGCGTCGGTGATAACCCTCGCGGGCCGCGGCGCGGGAAGATTTCCCTGTCGCGCCGGCGCGGTTTGCCCAACGCTGCGCGCATCGCCTCTCGGATCGACCCGCATGCCTTCGGCCCCACCGCACCGCGCTTGCCCGTTTCTCGTCTCGATCGGCGCCGCGCTGTTCGTGCCCGCCGCGTTCGCGGCCGATCCGCCGCCGCCGACGCAGCTGCCGCGCGTCGAGGTGATCGGCACGACGCCGCTGCCCGGCCTGGGCACGCTGCTGCGCGACGTGCCGGCCAACGTGCAGGTCTACAGCGGCCGCGAGTTCGGCAAGCAGCGCCAGGGCAACCTGTCGGAATTTCTCGAGAGCAACCCGACCAGCGTGACCGTCAACTCGGCGCAGGGCAACCCGTACCAGGCCGACATCAGCTTCCGCGGCTTCACGGCGTCGCCGCTGGTCGGCGTGCCGCAGGGGCTGTCGGTGTTCCAGGACGGCGTGCGCATCAACGAGCCGTTCGGCGACGTGGTGAACTGGGACCTGCTGCCGCAGTCGGCGATCGCCGGGCTGCAGCTGATCCCCGGCTCGAACCCGCTGTTCGGCCTGAACACGCTCGGCGGCGCGCTTGCGATTTACACCAAGCGGGGCAGCGAGTACCCGGGCGGCTCGGTCGAGCTCTCGGGCGGCTCGTTCGGGCGCCGCACGCTGCAGCTCGAGCAGGGCGGCGCGTCGGGCCCGTGGGACTACTACCTGACCGGCAACGTCTCGAAGGATCACGGCTGGGCCCAGCACAACCCGAGCCGGGTCTCGCAGTTCTTCGGCAAGCTCGGCTACAAGACCGCGCGCGACGACATCGACGTGAGCCTGACGGCCGCCGACAACCGCCTCGAGGGCACGCAGACGCTGCCGCCGTCGTTCTTCGACGACCGCACGCAGGCCTACACCTTCCCCGACATCAACCAGAACAAGCTCGCGATGCTGACCGTGAAAGGCAGCCACGTCGTCAGCGACGACGCGTTGATCGGCGCCAACGCGTATCTGCGCCGCTACCGCAACCGCAGCGTCGCGAGCAACGTCAACGACGACTATGGCTCGGTCGACCCCGACAGCGGCGCGGTCGATACCGTGCAGGCCACCAACGACCGCTCGGCGCTCGAGCAGAGCAGCTACGGCGCCGCGCTGCAGCTCACGCTGACGCGCCCGCTCGGCACGCGCAAGAACCAGTTCGTGCTCGGCGCCAGCGTCGACGCCGGCCGCGCGCGCTACACGCAGGATTCGCAGCCGGCCGACTTCGACGCCGGGCGCGGCGCGATCCCGACCGGCGACTTCGAATCCGAGACCGACG
>DATMIN010000444.1:0-3568 GCA_035554275.1 Burkholderiaceae bacterium | reverse complement strand
ACGCGCAGCACCCGCGCGCGGCCGAGGCCGAGCACGCCGAGCGCCTTGAACAGCGTCGGGTGCGCCTCGGCGCTGACGATCACGGTGATCGGCGGCGCGCCGAACAGGCCGTCGGCCTCGACATTCCAGCCCGCGCGCGCGAGCAGCGCATGGCGCGCCGCCGCGAGCCCGCACAGGTTGGCCTGCGTCGCACCGGTGACGAACGCGCCGGCGGCGTCAAGCGGCAGGCCGAGCACGTCGAGCAGCCAACGCAGCGCGACCTGCTCGAACGCCGCGACGCCGGGCGTGGGCTCGTGCAGCGCGGCGTTCTGGTCCCACGCGGTCGCGAGCCAGTTCGACGCCACCGTGACCGGCAGCGCGCCGCCGATCACGAAGCCGAAGAAGCGCGGCCCGGCCATCGCCGCGGTCGCCGGCGAGCCGATCTCGTCGAGCCGGCGCAGCACCGCGTGCGCGTCCTGCGGGCCCTCGGACAGCGGCTCGTCGAGCAGCGCGAGACGCTCGCGCGCCGCGGGGCTCGCGGCGACCGCGCGCGTGGGCAGCGCGTCGAGGTAGGCGGCGGCGCGACGGGCGGCGTCGGCGAGGAGCGGGTTCATGCGGCGATTTTGCGCGACCGCGCAAACGTGCCGACACACCTATCGCGTTTGGAGCGAAGAGCCGAGCTGATGCAACCGCCTTTGAAGCGGACGCTCAACGAGCAACGGTCACCGTTCCGGACCTCTTCGTCCTGAGACAGCGTCTGACATGAGGTTTAGTACGCTACCCTATTAATAGACTTGACTATTGATAGATGTACCTACTATCCTTGGATCATCCACAGCGCGCTCGAATCCATGTCAGACGACCTTCGCCCTTTGTCCGAGTTCCTTCACCAGGTTCCCGTCGATCAGGTCCTGAAAAGGAAGCGGTGGACGCGCGATGACTGGGTGGTATTTGGCTTGGACATCCTGGAGAAGGAAGGAACCGGCGGTATCCGCATCGAAGAGCTGGCCAGACGCTCCGGGCGCACCCCGGGCAGCTTCTACGCTCACTTCAAGAGCCGCGACGAGCTCATGGAGGCCATGCTCAAGGCGTGGCTCGATTTCAAGGTCGCACGCATGATGCGACTCGACTCACAGCTGTTCCACGAAGGAGATTTCAGCCTCGAGAGCCTCGCGACCCAGGTAGTGCAGGGCGGCGTAATGGCACGAATGCAGCTGGAGATCGCCATCCGCGAACTGGCCATCAACGACGATCGTGCCCGGCAGGTGGTGATGCAGGTCGACACGCACCGCCTGCACAACGCGACGGCGATGCTCAACGCCGAGTTCCCGAACGCGCCGCACCCGCAGGTCTTCGCCATGTTGTTCCTTTGGATGAACTACGGCCGCCAGCTCGCCTTCATCGACACCAGCGACACGCAGCTCGCCGACTCAGCCCAACTCGCGCTGCCGGCTTTTGTCCGGATGTACCAGTCGACGGCCGGGTCCTTCAAGGTCCGAGGCGCGCCGAAATGGAAGTCGACGTTCAAGCCGTTGACCGTGGAAGTGCTCCGTGCCGTCGGGCAGATGGCTCCCGCACCCGAGCCCGCGGCGCCTCCGCCGTCCGCGCCAACGACGGGCAAGCGCCGACGACGAAGCCCCGCAAGCATTCCCGGGCGCTAGCTTTCCGAGCCGTTGCATGCGATCGCGTCGACGACGCGAGGGGCGTCCCTTTGTCCTGCGTTTCTGTTGTTTCCAAAGAGGAGTCCGCATGAAGCTCATCAGCAGTTCTGCCCGTGTGCTGGCCGCCCTGGCAGCCAGCCTGTCGCTGGTCGCACCCTCGCTCGCCCAGACCTACCCGTCAAAGCCACTGCACATCGTCGTTCCGCATCCCGCAGGCATCGGCGTCGACGTGGAAGCCCGGCTGCTGGCCGCGCTGATGTCGACCGAGCTGGGGCAACCCGTTCTCGTGGAGAACCGGCCCGGCTTCGGCACGTTGATCGCCATGGAAGGTGTCGCCAAGACGGCGCCTGACGGCTACACCATCGGCATCGGCCTGCCATCCAACCTCGCCTCGCACCCGCGGCTGTTCGATCGACCGACGTTCGACGTCGAGCGCGGCCTGACGCCGGTCAGCCTGATGTGGTCACTCCCCTGGGGCCTGTACGTGAACTCGGCCGTGCCTGCCACGTCGCTCGCGGAACTCGTCGCACTCGCAAAGGTGAGCCCCGTAGGCCTGACCTACGCGACGACCGGAGTCGGCTCGTTCCAGCACCTGACGACCGAGTGGCTGATGTCGCTGACAGGCGCAAAGCTCCGCCACGTGCCCTACGGCACGTCGCCCTGGACGCCCGACGTCCTCAGCGGAAGGGTCGACGTCGTCCTGTGGACGCTCTCCGGCATGACGGACCATGTCAAGGCCGGCAAGCTTCGCCTGCTCGCCGTGTCCAATGGCAATCGACGCTCCGAGCAAGTCCCGGATGTGCCGACCTTTGCTGAGGCAGGACTTCCGAGCTTCGACGTGACCGCCTGGGCAGGCCTCGTGGTTCCCGCAGGCACGCCTCTCCCCATTGTCGAGAAGCTCGCTGCGGCTGCCGCGAAGGCGGTGAACAGCGCGTCGTTTCGCGAGCATGTCGCCAAGGGTGGGGGCACGATCGTGGCCAGTTCGCCCGCGGAGTTCGAGGCGCATCTCAGGGTCGAGCGCGCACGCTGGAAGAAGGTCATCACCGATGCCGGCATCCGACTGGAATAGCCATGCAGCAAATCACTTCGCGCGGACCAGCGCTCGGCCACGTCGTGCTCAACGTGACGAGCCTTGCCCGCTCCGTGCCCTTCTATGTGGAAGCACTTGGATTGCGTGTTGTCGGCCGTACCGACGAAGCTGATCGCAACCGCATCGGCGACATCGTGTTTCTGTCCTTCGGCGCCAGTCATCACGATGTCGGCCTGCGCGAAGTGTCGGCCACAGGTGACCCGGCCGGCGCCACACACCCCTCGCCTTGCGCCGGCCTGTCGCATGTCGCCTTTCGCCTCGGCGACCGGATCGCCGATCTGGAGTACGTCATGCACAGACTGATCCAGGCAGGTGCCCAGGGCGTCCGGGCCGCAGATCACGGTG
This sequence comes from Burkholderiaceae bacterium, assembly GCA_035554275.1. Classification (GTDB taxonomy): domain Bacteria; phylum Pseudomonadota; class Gammaproteobacteria; order Burkholderiales; family Burkholderiaceae_C; genus LMDS01. The sequence continues at coordinate 493 of DATMIN010000444.1, read as the reverse complement.
CTACCCGATCGGTGTATTTCAACGACCCGGACGGCCTTGTCCTGGAGGCCTACGTCGGCGACGACACACTGCCCGATGGGCCCTTGTCTATCGTGGCGACGACGCTCGATATCGACTTCGAGGCAGGCACGGTGTCACATCGGTAGAGGGCCAGGTCCACGCCGAGCGATCGAGGAGCTGATTGCTTCCCATTGCGCTGCACGCTTTGGAAGCAGACATTCACGAACGACAGTTCCTGGGCCGATTGGCGGCGCTCGCCAAGGCGACTCGTCAGCAGTTCACGCTCTCTCGCTAGGCATCGATTCCACCGGCAATGCGATCATCACGCCCGCACTCCCCGACCGCTCCCTTGGGTGACCCCGATGCCGATGGACGACACCGATCGACAACTGATCTCGCTGCTGCGCAAGGACGCGCGCACCAGCCTCGCCACGCTCGCCGCGAAGCTCGGCGTCTCGCGCGGCACGGTGAGCAACCGGCTGCGCAAGCTCGA